>NZ_JBBMFC010000014.1:0-94049 GCF_040096225.1 Hominiventricola aquisgranensis
GTTAATACAAAGAAACGCCAAAACCGACATTTGCCGGAATTGGCGTTTCTTATATTAGGGACTTATTTTACAGCCCCATTCATATTCTCAGTATGTTCGCGTTTCAATAATGAAATCAAGATCCATAGAAGTATCAAAATATTTTTCATCCATATATCGGACCTTCGCCACATCCTCACCACGCTCCAGCTGCTGAATGATATCCGCCACCACCGGTCCTTGCAAAGGATTGCATTCAACCATCATATTGATCTTACCTTCCTGCATAGCTTCAAAAGCTGCCCGGACCGCATCGAACGAAATGATAATGATGTCTCCATCAGGTCCACAAGTCTTCCCGGCTTCATGAATAGCGTCAATAGCGCCAAACGCCATATTATCATTCTCACAGATCACAACATCGATATCCGGGTACTTTGCAAGAAATCTTTCCATAACCTCTTGTGCTTTTGTCTGAGTAAAGTCTGCAGACTGATACTCCAGCATGTTCCAGTTCTTATGAAGTGCAAGGACTTCCGAAAAACCTTCAGTTCTTCCAAGCTGTGCAGATGAATCCAAGGTTCCCTGCAACGTCACCAGATTGATGGTCTCCCGACTGCGTCCCCTGGTTTCCAGATAATTCGCCAGCCATTCCCCTGCTTTTCGTCCTTCTTCCTCAAAGTTGCTTCCAACCCAGCAGGTATACAGCGATTCATCACTCACAACCACCTTACGGTCTGACACGATAACCGGAATTCCTGCATCCTTTGCCTCTTGCAGAACCGAATCCCAGCCGGTCTCCACCACCGGGTCAAGTAAAATATAGTCCACCTCCTGCAGAATAAAACTTCTGACAGCCTTCAACTGGTTCTCCTGCTTATTCTGCGCATCTTCATACAACAGATAATAACCATTTTCCGCTGTAAATGTATCCAGAAACGACTGCGTATTAGCTGCACGCCAATCAGACTCCGATCCTACCTGTGAAAAACCTACGGTAATATAGCCTTCACTGTTTTCTGTCTCTTCCTCTTCCTGCTTCAGCACCTCATTTTCAGTTCTGTAACTTACAGAACATGCCGGCACAAAAAAGATCCCCGTCAGAATCAACATTGCTATAAACCACTTTCTCATGCTGTCTCCCTTTCTCTGAGCTGTATTGTCCAATGCTAAATTATATTTATCTTATCATGCCTAGCAAAAAAAGGGAATCGAAATGACGATTCCCTTTTTAATTCCATATTATTTCTTGCTGTCTTTGATCTTTGCAAAAATACTCTGCAGTACGATGAAGAAGCACAGAAGTGCTGCCACTGCAATACTGGACCAGGAACTTAAGAGTTTTCCGTTGGTCTTGACCAATGTGGAGATGGTTCCATTGATCAGCACTCCGAAGAATGTGCCAATGACATTTCCAACACCACCTGTCAGCAGTGTTCCGCCAATAACCGCCGAGGAGATCGCATCCATCTCCAGCCCCAGTGCCTGACGCACACTTCCGGACATGGTATTCAGACAATAGCAGATACCGCCGATAGAACACAGGAAAGATCCCAGTACATAAGCTTTCAGCTTTGTCTTCTTCACATCCAGTCCCATCATGGTTGCAGACTGTTCATTGCCGCCTACTGCGTAAAGACTGCGACCAAACTTAGTGTAACGGAGCATCAGGAATACAGCTACCAGAACCACAAGCGCAACAACTACTGTGATACGCATAAACGGTACCTGCAGAACACCTTTACCGTTCACATATCCGCCAAACGGAAGTTTGATCTTTGCATTTGCAAGTCCTACAAAGAATGCATTATTGCTGATGGATACCTGATTTGTACTAATTACAGCAGTCATGCCACGCGCAAAGAACATACCTGCCATGGTAACAATAAACGGCTGGATCTCCAGATAACCAACACAGAATCCCTGTACCAGTCCGAATACAATGCCGATCAGCAACACAAGGATACAGAGCACCGGAGCACTAATTCCCCACTCTTCCATGCCTACTGCCAGGAACATACAGTCCATAGCGATCAGGGCACCTACGGAAATATCAATGCCGCCTGTCAGCATGATACAGGTCGTTCCACATGCCACGCAAAGCAGTCCGGCATTATTGATCAGTATATTAAGGAATGTCTGGAAATGGGTAAATCCTTTCGCACCATAGATCACACAGCCAATCGCATACATTACCACAAACAGTGCAATCGTAATCAGCAGAAGAAGGGTATTACTGTTCATTTTCTTTGTTTTCATGCCACAGCACCTCCTTTTGCAAGTGCTTTCTTCGCAGCTCTTCTCTTCATATATGCCTTAAACGGAGGAGCCTGAATGGTTACGATAATGATAACGATGATTGCTTTGTATACTGGAGCCACATCCGTGGAAACACCCAGTGCATACAGTGTTGTGGTAATTGCCTGAATAGTATAGGCGCCAATGATGGAACCTGCCAAGCTGAATTTACCACCGCCCAGGCTGTTGCCGCCAAGTGCAACTGCCAGGATCGCATCCATCTCGTAGTTCAGACCAATGTTATTAGAGTCCGCTGAATAGATACGAGAGGAAGCTACAATACCTGCAATACCTGCTGCCAGTCCACAGACCAGATAGCAGATAAAAATAATTTTCTCAGAGTTCAGTCCGGCAATTCTGGATGCCTTTTTGTTGATACCAACGCTCTGTACATATAGGCCAAGTGCCGTCTTCTTCAGAAGCAATGACATGATCAGTACGCAGATTGCTGCGATCACGATCGGCGTTGGAATGAATCCGCAATATCCACCGAAGAATTTGTAAGAATCACTACGTACATATACGATCAGGTTGTTGCAGAGCAGAAGACCGATCGCTCTTGCAGCAGAGAACAGAATCAACGTTGCGACCATAGGCTGTACATTCAGATAGGCTACCAGGAAACCATTGAAGGCACCGCAGAGACAGCCCATCAGGATACCACCAAGTACACCAACCAGCAGCGGAACTGCCAGATTGCTTGTAGAAGATACTCCATATCCCGCCAGTAACATACAACAGAATGATGCTGCCAGTGACATAACAGAACCTACGGAAATATCTGTTCCGGCAGATGCGGATACAACCAGCGTCATACCAATTGCCAGGATTGCAATCTCACTTCCTCTGTTGAGGATATCGATCAGACGACCATAGAGAACACCATTTTTAATAGAAATGGTAAAAAAGTTCAATGCAAAATTACCGTTTGCTGCGTCGTATAGAATATTTGCAGCCATTACAAGGATCATACAGAAAATCGGGAGAAACAGCTGCATGCTTGTAATTTTTTTCAATTTATTACTCATCTGCTTCACCTCCGGCGATTGCTTTCATAACACTTTCCTGCGTCAGACTTTCTGTGATCTCTCCTACCTTCATACCGTCACGAAGAACTGCCATCTTCGTACAAGTACGGAGCATCTCTTCGATCTCAGAAGAGATGAAGATAACACCTTTTCCTTCTGATGCAAGCTTCAGAACCAGCTTCTGGATCTCTGTCTTGGTTCCGATATCGATACCACGTGTCGGCTCATCCAGAATCAGGAAATCCGGATCTGTTGCCAGCCAGCGTCCAAGAATTACTTTCTGCTGGTTACCACCAGACAACTGTTTGATCAACGTCTCACGGCTTGCTGTCTTGATCTGAAGCATCTCAATATATTTGTCTGCCAGTTCGATCTGTTCTTTCATCGGCAGAAGTTTGAACATTCCTCTCTTCGCCTGAAGAGCCAGAATAATATTTTCGCGGACAGACAGATCTCCAATGATACCTTCTGCTTTTCTGTCATCTGGCAGAAGTCCCATACCAAGCTTCATGGCATCGATCGGGGCATTGATCTTCACTTCTTTTCCTTTAACTTTCAGAGTACCGGTCTGGTTCTTATCAGCACCGTAGATAACACGTGCCAGCTCGCTTCGACCCGATCCAAGAAGTCCTGTAAATCCAACAACTTCACCTTTATGTACCTGCAGATTAAAGGGTTTGATCGTTCCTTTATGGCTCATGCCTTCTGCATCGATCAGAATATCATCATCTGTAAACACCGGTGATTCTTCGGATTTAATCGCTGCCAGATCATCAAAATCTTTACCCATCATAGCTGCAACCAGTTTCACACGTGGAAGTTCAGCGATTGGATACTCTCCTACCAGCTGACCATCGCGAAGAACAGTGATACGATCACAGACTGCATATACCTGCTCCAGGAAGTGAGTAACGAATACGATACCTACACCCTTTGCTTTCAGTTGATTCATGAGTTTGAACAGCTTCTCAACTTCATTATCATCCAGAGAAGATGTGGGCTCGTCCAGGATCAGGACTTTACAATCCATATCCACCGCACGAGCAATTGCGATCATCTGCTGAAGTGCCAGAGAATATTCTTCCAGATTCTGAGTCACATCAATATTCATATCCAGATCATCTACAATCTTCTGAGATTTTTTTACCATGGTCTTCCAGTCGATTGTTCCTAATTTGGTCTTAGGTTCACGACCGATAAACAGGTTCTCAGCCACACTCAGGTTCGGACAGAGGTTTACTTCCTGGTATACAGTAGAAATACCTTTTTTCTGCGCATCCAGCGTGGAATGATTTACTACAGGACCATCAATACCATCTACACGAATTTCACCGGCTTCAAATGCGTTGATACCAGTCAGGCACTTGATCAGTGTTGATTTACCAGCACCATTCTCCCCCATCAGAGCATGGATCTCACCTTTCCTCAAAGTAAAATCCACATTATCAAGAGCTTTGACACCAGGGAAAGTCATGGAAATGCCACGCATGGTCAATACTACATTATTGTCCATAATCTTACATCCTTTCCGAGAAAGAGGGAGAGACCCTCGTTATGAGCCTCCCCCTCGGCAAATCAGTTATGATTCTAATTAGTACTGTGCTGCGATGATGTCATCTGTTACAACGGTCAGCGGCTGAGCTTCACCATCAACAGTAATCTCGCTGAGGATATCCTCGTTTACATACCAGTGCTCTTCCATGTATACTTCTTTTTCCGGTGTCTCACCAGCCTGAAGCTGTTTGATAACCTGCTCTACAAACGGAGCTGCCAGCGGGTTGCACTCAAAGTCAGCGTTGATCTCACCCTTCTGTACATACTCAAGACCTGCGGTACAAGCATCGAAGGAAACAAGGATCACATCTCCGTCTACTCCGTAGGAAACACCTGCTGCTTTCATAGCATCCATAGCTCCAAATGCTTCGTTATCGTTCTGGCAGATAACTACATTGAATTTTCCTTCATAGGATTTGCAGTAAGACTCCATAACTTCCTGTCCACCGTCCTGAGTGAAATCACCACTCTGGGAATCTACGATGTTCCAGCCTTCTCTGTCAGCGATCTCTTTGAATCCCTCTGTACGTCCAATGGCTGCAGATGCTCCGGTAGATCCTTCGATTACCAGTGCGTTGATCTCTTCAATTCCTTTTGCTTCCGCATAAGCTTTCAGCCACTCACCAGCTGCAAGACCTTCTGTCTTGAAGTTGGAACCTACCCATGATACATATTTATCAGAGTCATCAATTGTACGGTCGATTACGATAACCGGGATTCCTGCATCCTCACACTCGGTAAGAACAGTGTCCCATCCGGTAGATACGATCGGATCGATAATGATGTAATCAACATCCTGCTCAATGAATCCACGAACTGCTTCCAGCTGAGTAGCGGAATCATTATCACAGTCTACAAACTGAAGATCATATCCATTTGCTGCAGAGAATACATCCTGGCAGGATTTTGTTGAAGCGGTACGCCAGTCTGACTCATGACCAACCTGTGCAAATCCGATGGTAATAGCATCCCCGTCTGCTGCTGCAGTATCTGCTGTCGCATCAGCTGCTTCATCTGTAGTTTCCTCTGCTGCGGTATCTGTTGCAGTATCTGTAGATGCGCTGCTTCCACATCCAGCTACCATAGTTGCTACCATTGCTGCACATACCAGTGCACTTACAACTTTTCTTTTCATGTTCCAATAACCTCCCGTTATTTTTTGATTCGCTCCTGGGATTTATTTCCCTTGACTACGATAACATCATATCTTATCTATTATCAAAAAAATACGGACATCCTTTGGAATTAAGTTTATTTTTTTACTGATTTTTGAACAAACTATGAACAAAAGTTGATTTTTTTATGAAAAAAGTTTAATTTTTTACGGTCGGAATGATTGCGCTGATTTCCGTCCACTCTCCGTCTTCGCTGCTCATCAACAATCCATACTCAGCTCCATAATTTAACTTCAATCGCTGATTGACATTTGCCAGTCCAAATCCATTGGGCATATCTTTGTCCTGAATCTCTCCGCTGATAAGCTTCTTCACATAATCTAACCGTTCCGGATCCATGCCTTTTCCATCGTCTCTTACGGTAAATACGAGTCTATCTCTGCATTTTTTCCCTGTTACCAGAATATGCCCCAGACCACGCTTGTTCTTGATTCCATGATACAGTGCATTTTCTACCAAAGGCTGAAGAGTCAACTTCAAGATCTGATATTGATAGAGTTCTTCCGGAATATCAATTTCATATGCCAGAATATCACGATATCGAAACTGCTGAATCTTCAGATAACTGTCAATATGCCGTTCTTCTTCTTCCACAGTGATAAAGTCACGGCCTTTGCTTAATGTAGTACGGAAGAAATCAGACAGTGCCGTGACCATCATAACAACCTGATCCTTTTCTCCCGCCTCCGCAAGCCATATGATAGCATCCAGCGTATTGTATAGAAAATGCGGATTGATCTGAGCCTGCAGAAGCTTTAACTCGGTAGCGCGAAGATTTAACTGCTCTACTCTGATGTCTTCCACCAGATTTCCAATTTGTTCCACCATCTGGTTAAATCCTCTGGTAAGAACTGTAAGCTCCTCCGTTCCGGTCTCTTCTGCACGGACTACAAAATTACCTTCTCCGGCCTGTGTCGTCACTTCGCAAAGTTTTGAAATAGGTTCTGTAATCTCTAATACGATCTTCCGGTTGATCAGAAGTGTTCCAGTAAGAATAGCTGCAAACACAACAATACTCATGCGGATAGCCATATCCACATCTCTTCGGATCCCTTCCCTGAGTTCCTCCAGATTTGTCGTTTCATAATATATATATTTCTGAATCTGTTCCTGTATCAGTTCCGTCAGTACTCGGATATTCAGATCCAGACGCTCCATATTTGTATCATAAGCTCCGCTGACCAGTGCATCCGCCTCAATCTCCTCCACTCGGTCCTCCAGAGTGTTCAGACTCTTCAGAATACGATTCAGGCTTTTTTTCGCATAATCCCGATCCGCCTCTTCATACAGATTCTCAAATACCTCACGCGCCTCATTGATCATGACATGAGGCTGTTCTGTATCAACAAGCTCTGCCGCTCTCTCTGAATTGACTACAATGATGTACATGACATAATCCATATTTTCTTTAAAATCAATGTTGTAGGCATTAGCCTTTGTAATATTTTCCACGATCAGATCATAACGGTTAGAAAACCGGTTCATCATGATCAGAAGATAAATGACCAAAACTGCCAACGGTATGAGACATACTCCCAGAAGCACATTCAAACGTTTTTTCAGAGTTGTATTTTTCTTTCTCATACGAACGTTCTCCTATGCTTTTGCCCGAAATTCTCTTGGTGTACATTCCTGTGTTTTTTTAAACAAATAGCTGAAATAATGTGCATCTTTATATCCTACTGCAAATGCGATCTCCGCAGTCTTCATAGTTGTACTACGAAGAAGTTCTTTTGCTTTTTTCATCCGCACAGAGGTCAGAAACTCGATAAATGTCTGTCCTGTCTCCTGACTGAAAATGGTACTGAAATGATTTGGACTCAGATTTACCTCAGCCGCCGTCATATTCAATGAAATTTCTTCATTGTCATAATTCTCTTCTATGTAATCGCGAGCTCTCTGTAAAAGAGAACTGTACTTTTTGCTGGACACCTTATCTCTTAATTCCATGACTGCTTCAAATACTTTGCACATGTATTCTCTGCTCTGTTCCACGGTTGAAAATACAGCTGTCATGGCCTTAAAGTCTCCACATTTATTTACAAGTTCTTCTGATGTATATCCAAGCTGTTCCACCATGGATACTGCGGTAAAATACATGTCCATGGTCACATACTGCCGGAAAAACAGAGACTGGATATTCTTCTCTCCAAGACTCTGAAAATATTCGTTGATAAAATGGCTGGTCTCCCCACGGGTACCTGTTTTCAGAAAACTCTCCACGATCCGCCGATCCATCTTGTCCAGATTCAGAAGATCGACCTGAAGATTCTCATCCTCATCCACTTCTCTTTCCGTCTCTTCACACCGGAGAATCTGATTGCGCTTTTTCAGGTAACGATACGCAAATGCACGGCTCGCATTTTCAAAGCATTTCTTCAGCTCGCTCAGCCGTACCACTTCAGTTCCGACACCGCCAAAATACTCCAGTTTTTCCTCGCCACTGTTCTGTACTGTCTGTTCCAATTTCTCCAATAACTTTTGCTCTGTCTCCAAGATTGAACAGGCTTCAGTCTCTTTCAAAATAAATGCCCACCCCTCCAGTCCAAGCTCTATGGTAAAAACCCCTGGAATGTGTTCAGCTGCCTCTTCCAGAATCTGGCCTGCGGTATTCTGTTCTTCTGAATACACATCAGCCTCTTTATCTGAAAACACCTGAAACAAAACAATATTATAGCGATCAGCCGCGAGATCCATTCCGATCTCACGGCCTTCCTTCAATAATGCAGATACTGGATGATTGCCCGATACCAGCTTTTTAAAAAACTTCTGTCTGGAAAGACGGGCATTCTCCTCACGCTCTTTTTCAAAGGTCTGAAGAAATTCTTTCTGTTCCTTTTCTTCTTCAATTACCTGTGCCACTTTCTTAACGGCTTCCAGAAGCTTTGCTCCACTGATAGGTTTTACCAGATAATCTGTAATCCCTATTTTGATTGCTTCCTTTGCATACTCAAATTCATCATATCCACTGAGGATCATGATCTTAATATCTGGAAGTTCCTGCTTTACCAGCCGGCTCAGTTCCAGACCATCCATAAACGGCATACGGATATCTGTGATCAGAATATCAGGTTTTGTTTTCTGAATCAGCGGATACGCCAATTCTCCATCGCTGGCATCTCCCACAAATTCAAATCCTTCCTTTTCCCACTGGATATTTTTCTTGATTCCTTCTCTCATGACGATCTCGTCTTCAACCAAAAATACTTTGAGCATGCTTTATCCTACTTTATCTGAATTTATAAATTGTTGTGGTATGAACCTTCTGTCCCGCCTCAAATACCGGCTGCGGAAATTCCGGATGATGAACAGCATCTGGAAAATACTGTGTCTCCAGGCAGAGTGCGTGACGCTTGTCATAAGCCACACCACCCTTTCCTGTCTGCGGAGTGATAAAGTTTCCTGCATAGAACTGAACTCCCGGAAGGTCTGTATATACTTCCATGGTAATGCCGGAACGATCATCCTCCACCTGAGCGATCTGTTCCAGATCACCATGATTATCAAGAACCCAGTTATGATCATAGCCGCCAACAAGTGTCAACTGTTCAAAATCCGCATCAATTTCATCGCCCACACGTTTCAGCGAGCGAAGATCCATGGGAGTCCCTTCTACTGGCAGCGTTCTTCCTGTAGGAATAGCTCCCGGAAGGATTTCCGTAAATCCATCCGCTTTTATCATCACACGTTCATCATGGATAGAACCACTGTCATGTCCTGCCAGATTAAAATAGCTGTGATTGGTCACATTAATAACCGTTTTCTTATCACTGACTCCATCATAATCAATGCGGATAGCATTGTCTTCCTGCAGCGTATAGGTAACACTCATATCCAGATTTCCCGGAAATCCATTTTCCCCATCTGGACTGCGATAGGTGAATTTCACTGCATTTTCTGCCTCCAGAACTTCTGCATTCCAGATCGCTTTGTGGAATCCGTGTTCTTTATCTGTATGAAGATTATTTCCATTCTCATTGGCTGCCAGTTCATATTTCACCCCATCGATTTCAAAGGATGCGCCACCAATACGATTTGCATTTCGTCCAATCGTAGAGCCAAAGAAGCAATCATTTCCTTCATAACCGGTGACAGAATCAAACCCCAGCACAACATCTCGGCTTCCACCTTTTGCATCCGGCACGATCAGCTGCGTCAGAATTGCTCCGAAGTTTGTTACTGCCGCTTTCATGCCATTTTTATTAGTGATCGTATAAAGAAATGTCTCTTTGCCGCCTTTTGTAACTCCAAATGTTCTTTTCGAAATACCCATTTCTTATTCCTCCTTACAGCTCCACGCGGCCTTCCAGCGCACGAAGCAAAGTCACTTCATCAATATACTCCAGATCTCCGCCCACCGGCACCCCGCTGGCGATACGACTCACCTTGATCCCGGTCGGCTTCACCAGCTTGCTGATATACATGGCTGTGGTCTCGCCTTCCAGACTGGAATTGGTGGCGATAATCACTTCATCCACATCCTTTTCCAGCCGGTGCATCAGTTCCTTCAGGCGAATATCGGAAGGTCCGATTCCCAGCATGGGTGATATTGCTCCATGAAGCACATGATAAACCCCTTCATATTTTCCTGTCTTCTCATAAGCGCTCATATCCCGCGGATTCTCCACCACCATAATGACTTTGTGGTTTCTCTGAGGATTGGCGCAGATAGGACATAATTCCTTGTCTGTCAATGTCAGACATTCTTTACAATAGCGGATGGTTTTCTTCGCTTTTACGATGCTGTCTGCCAGCTTCTCCACCCGTTCTTCCGGCATATCAATAATATGAAATGCCAGCCGCTGTGCGGTCTTTGCTCCGATACCCGGCAAAGAAGCCAGTTGTTCTACCAACTGGCTGATCTGACTGCTGTAATATTCCATCAGAGACCAAATCCTCCCAGCCCTCCGGTAAGCTTGGCCATATTTGCTGCTGATGCTTCATCTGCTTTGCGCAGTGCCTCATTGACCGCTGCCATGATCACATCTTCCAGCATCTCTACATCATCCGGATCAACTGCTTCCGGATCAAGTTTCACTTTTGTCACTTCTTTTTTACCGGTTACAGTCACTTCTACTGCTCCGCCGCCTGCGGTTGCTGTAAATTCTGCTGTCTCCAGCTCTTTTGCACTCTCTTCCATCTGACGCTGCATTCTCTGTGCCTGTTTCATCAGATTACTCATGTTTCCCGGCATTCCGCCTCCTGGAAATCCACCTCTTTTTGCCATATTTCTATCCTCCTGTTTTCTATGGTTCAATGTCAATATCCATATCTATAAACCCTGACAGATCCGTCACAGGATCCTGTGGTCTTGGATCTGTATGGGGTGTATGAATCTGTACTTTCATGCGGACCTTAAGTTCTCTTTCAATCATTTTTTCCACGCTGTCCGCCAGTTCCTGTTCATCCACCGGCAGTTCTCTTGCCAGAATGATCTGCACACCGGTTCCATCCGGCAGTTCTCGCAAAGCCGCATCCTTCAACTGCTGGCTCTGCATTCCACCCATCTTTCTGCGGAGTTCCTGAAAGCGGTCTACAAACATCCGCACATCTGTAGATAAAGCTTCTCTTGGGAGCTTCTCCTGACTGCGGGACTCTGTCTCCTGCCGGGACTGTGCCGCTCCTGATTCCACTGCTGCCATCATAGGAATCCCTTTTTCCATCTGCTGTTCCAGCACACGGATCCTCTGCAAAATAGAATCATAATTCTGTTCCATTGCCGGACGGCACAGCTTGATCATGGCCAGTTCCACAAGCACACGCTTCTGCGTCGCATAACGAAGCTGGCCTGATAATTCTGACAACACACGAATATAACGCATGAGCGTATCCGTATCTGTCAGATCTGCTTCTTTTTTCATCTGTGCCAGACGTTCCGTTGATACATCCAGCACATCTTCCATATTCTGATCGCTCTTTAACATCAGAAGATTACGAAGATACCAGATAAAATCTGTGACAAACTGAGACAGTTCCCGACCCTGCAGAATGATCTGTTCCAGTTCCCGCACCACATCTGTAAGCTTCTGATCACAGATCTTACGGAACAGATCACCGAATACATCTGTGTCCACTGCTCCCAGCACATCCAGCACATGGTCATAGGTCAGCTTCTGGCCCAGATAAAAGGCGATACACTGATCCAGAAGACTGAGTGCGTCTCGCATGGAACCGTCCGCTGCTTTTGCAATATAGGTAAGAGCCTTATCTTCTACTTCCACCTGTTCTTTTTCTGTCAGTTCTCTCAACCGGTCTGCGATGGTCTCTACCGTGATCCGGCGAAAATCATACCGCTGGCATCTGGACAGAATCGTAATAGGAATCTTATGGGCTTCTGTCGTTGCCAGAATAAAGATCACATAAGAAGGGGGCTCCTCCAGTGTTTTCAACAACGCATTGAATGCACCGATGGAAAGCATATGGACCTCATCGATAATATAGACTTTATACTTTCCTTCTGTCGGTGAATAGGCAACCTCATCCCGGATCTCACGGATATTGTCCACGCCATTATTGGATGCCGCATCGATCTCAATCACATTCATTGATGTTCCTGCGGCAATTGCCCGACAGGACGCACATTCGCCACAGGGATTCCCATCCACCGGGTGTTCACAGTTGACCGCTTTGGCAAATATTTTTGCCACAGTGGTCTTACCTGTACCTCTGGTTCCACAGAACAGATACGCATGTCCTATACGATCCGCGTTGATCTGATTCTTCAATGTTGTCACTATATGGTCCTGCCCCTTCACATCCGAAAACTCCGAAGGGCGGAATTTCCGGTATAATGCGGTGTAAGACATGTCTATCCTCTCCTGTTCTGTCTGTTAATCTCCAAAACTGATACCGATCATCTTTGCTTCTTCAATGATGCCGGAATTCGGATCAACCATTTTCAGTTTACCTGCCACTTCGCCAAGCGGTACTTTACAGGTCTCTCCATTGATAATGCCTACCATATATCCGTATTCTTCCTGGATGATCAGCTGCGCAGCTCTTGCGCCCAGACGGGTGGAAAGCACACGGTCATAAGGAACCGGAGATCCGCCTCTCTGAGTGTGTCCCGGAACAGTCACACGCACATCCGCGCCGGTCCGCTGCATGATCTGTTCTGCCAGCTCATAAGATACAGACGGATACTGATAATTTGCCAGTTTATTTTTATATTCCTTCTTGGACAGAGCAGCATCTTCCTTGGAGATCGCTCCTTCTGCCACTGCCAGGATCGTAAATCCTTTTTTCGCTTTGTTTCTCCTCTGAATCGCTTCGCAGACTTTATCAATATCATACGGAATCTCCGGAATCAGCACGATATCTGCACCGCCTGCAATACCTGCATGAAGGGTCAGCCATCCTACTTTATGTCCCATAACTTCCACAATAAATACACGACCGTGAGAAGCTGCTGTGGTATGGATACAGTCAATACAATTCGTTGCGATATCCACTGCACTCTGGAAACCAAAGGTCATGTCGGTACCCCAGATATCATTGTCGATGGTCTTGGGGAGATGGATGATATTGAGTCCCTCTTCACTCAGAAGATTGGCTGTCTTCTGTGTTCCATTACCGCCCAGGATCACCAGACAATCCAGATCCAGTCTGCGGTAGTTCTGCTTCATGGCTGCTACCTTGTCCAGTCCGTTTTCATCCGGTATGCGCATATTTTTAAAAGACTGACGAGAGCTTCCAAGGATCGTACCTCCGCGGGTCAGGATTCCTGAAAAATCTCTGGCTGTCAGCAGACGATATTCGTTGTAGATGAGACCCTTGTATCCCTCTTCAAATCCATAGATCTCCACATCGCTTCCGAGTTCATTATATAATCCTTTTCCAACGCCTCTCATGGTGGCATTCAGCGCCTGACAGTCGCCACCGCTGGTTAAGATACCTACACGCTTCATAACTCACTCTCCTTCACTGTCGTTTTTTGCAAAAAGTATTTGAGTTTATTATACCCTACCTGTCTGGTTTTCACAAGCACACGTAAAAAAAAGCCCCGATGCCGCGTGTGACATCAGGGTCTCATTCTTTATTTTTAATCCGTGCATCCCGCTTTGAACTGTCGACCGCCACGTTACCTGCACAGTTAACTCAGACCAGGCACCCTCGCGGCACACAGGAGATCCCGCTTAGTGCTGCTTTGTTCCCAACCTGACACGGTTCACAGGTTCCTGTTGCGCAAGACCCGGGCATCAATGCCACTTATGCAGGGCAGCTGACGATCGAACAGCCCGAGGCAGGATATCACCTCTACTAAGGCGGATTGTAGATACAGGGCACCGCCATCTCCCCGGCTGCACGGAAATCTTATGACATTTTTACTTGCAATTCTCTTCAGGAATGCCTGTCCAGTATATCGCCTTTTGGAAGGTTTGTCAAACCTTTTGCACCTTGATTTTCCTCAGTTTACGGAAAAATTCCTTGAGAAGCGTAGAGCATTCTTCCTGAAGGATTCCTTCGGTCAGTTCCACCTGATGATTGAAAGCCGGCACATTAAGAAGATTCAGGATCGAACCGGCACATCCGGCTTTAGGATTCCGGCATCCAATCACGACCCTTGGTATCCTTGCCTGTACAATGGCACCGGCACACATCTGGCAAGGTTCCAGCGTAATGTACATCGTACATTCCTCCAGCCGCCAGTCTCCCACTGCCTTGCTGGCCTTTCGAATTGCCTGAAGTTCTGCATGTGCAAGGGTATTTTTATCCGTATTCCTTCGGTTATACCCTCTTGCAATAATCTTCCCATCTTTTACGATCACACAACCAATAGGGACTTCACCTAGCTTCTCCGCTTTCCTTGCCTGCCGGAGTGCTTCCTTCATATATTTCTCTTCTTCTGTCATTTTCTTTCACTCCGCTTTTCTCACATCTGCCAAACCATGGACAGCAGATGCACCGGATGCCTCCTTCCGGATATAATACAAAACGCTTCGTATCCACCGGATAATCATCCCATTCCGCCACATAGTCTCTTCCACCAGGACGCTTGACCCAGATTCCGTGAGTGTCTGCAAATCGGATTCCCTTTCCCAGAATATCTTCCGCATCCAGTTCTCCCTGCCATTCCAGTGCACCGTTCTGATTCTTCAGTTCTCCAAGATAGATCCCTATGGTTCTGTCCTGATGATAAAAATAAATATAAACGTTTCCGGCGGCTTCACCCGGATGGCAATATCCGCGAAGATGCAGTGCCAACCTGCAGTGTCCGCCCCGTTCTTCTGCCTTTACAAAACCTGTACTGCGGAGCTGTTCCCCGCGCTCATAGGCGTAAAGATATGCGATCTGTCTCTTATATTCCTGCATAGAATGTCCTCCCTGTCTTTCAGGTCTATTCTATGCGGGACACGAAATATTTATGACTGTTATTGTCTTGCTTCTTCCACCAGATCCGCAAACTCAGCAAACTGCTGAAGACTCAGTGCCTCTCCACGGATCGTGGCTGACAGTCCCATCTTTTCCAGATTTTCCGCGATCAGTTCCTTGGATATACCAAGTCCCGGATCGTGGCTTACACTGTTCTGGAGGGTCTTTCGTCTCTGATTAAAAGAAGCCCGGATGATTCCAAACATAAGCTTTTCATTCTTCACCTTCACTGGCGGATCCACATGAGTCTGAAGACGGATCACTGCAGAACCAACATTAGGTCTTGGCATAAAACAGTTTGGCGGCACATTAGCCACAATATACGGATCTGCATAGTACTGAACCGCCAGGGACAATGCACCATAATCTTTGGAACCCGGTCCTGCCTGCATCCGCTCCGCCACTTCCTTCTGCACCATGACCGTAATATTATCCACCGGCACATGGCTCTCGAACAGTCCCATAATAATCGGTGTGGTGATGTAATATGGAAGATTTGCAACCACCTTCACCGGTCTTCCATCATTCATCTCCTCTGCCAGCTGGTTCAGATCCACTTTCAGAATATCTTCATTGATTACCGTCACATTATCATACGGAGATAAGGTATCTTTCAGAATTGGAATCAGTGCACGGTCGATCTCCACCGCTGCCACGCCTCTGGCCGCATGTGCCAGATACTGAGTCATAGTTCCGATACCCGGCCCGATCTCCACAACAAAATCATCCGGTCCGACACCTGCCGCCTGAATGATCTTTTCCAGTACATGTTCATCGATCAGAAAGTTCTGTCCGAATTTTTTCTGAAACACAAATTTGTATTTCTGTAATATTTCTATGGTATTTTTCGGATTTCCAAGGGTTGGCTCCGGTCTGCTCATTGATATCTTCTCCTTCTACTGTATTCCATAAAATCTTCTGGCATTCTCCTCTGTAATACGGATCACTTCTTCCGGTGTAATCCCTTTTAACGCCGCCAGCTCCTGCACCACATACCTCAACATTCCCGAATCATTGCGCTTTCCCCGGTTAGGCACCGGTGCCAGATACGGGCAGTCTGTCTCCAGAAACAGATATTCCATAGGCGACTCCAGTACCGTCTCCTTCAGCTTCTTCGCATTCTTGAAGGTCAGCACGCCGCCAATTCCCAGATAAAGTCCCATCTTCCGGTATTCTCTTGCCATCTCCGGCGAATAAGAATAACAGTGCATGACCATGGGCATCTCTCCATGGTAGTTTGCTTTCAGAAGTTCCATGGTGTCCGCTGCTGCCTCCCGGCTATGAATGATCACTGGCTTTTTCAGCTCCTTTGCCAGCTTCAGCTGTCGCAGAAACCATTTTTTCTGAAGGTCATGGCCTTCCTTATCCCAATAGTAGTCAAGCCCGATCTCTCCTACCGCCACGACTTTCGGTTTCTGAAGCTGTTCCCTCATCCACTCCATATCCTCTTCCCGAAGTTCACCCACTTCGTCAGGATGTACGCCAACGGCACTGTATACAAACTCATACTCTTCACTTAAGCTTACCGAACGCCTGCTTCCTTCCATACTCGCACCCACGTTCACGACTGTTCCTACTCCCCGCTTCCGAAGAGAAGTCAGCACCTCGTCTCTGTCTTCATCAAATGCTTCATCATCATAGTGTGCATGAGTGTCAAATATCATCGTATGGTCTGCTCCTGTCTGTTTTATGGATATTTCCCTAACAGTATACCGATTTTAAAATATCAATGCAACTATTCTTTAAAGATATGCCTCATATTCCGCGCCCGCAAATGCGACCCGCATGCCATTATCCAGCGGAAACAGTTCATAGGGATTGAGCTGATGCTGTCCTGCCCGGGTTCCATTAGTAGAATTCAGATCCTCCAACAGGTAACAGCCCTCTTCCTTGATGATCCGTGCATGGATCCGGCTTACTGTAGGCGCCGGAACCCAGCCATCCACGCTTTCCTTCCTTTTACCGATCAGGAAGCTGGTCCCTTCCATCTTAAGATCCGGGTAGTCAGGATTTTTACTTTTCAACAAAAGTCCATAATGTTTCTCTTCTCTGAGAAATGTTGTTTCCCCTGTATTTCCCTGCTCTCGAAGAAACAACACGGATCCGCTCTTGATCTGATCCGCTTCCGCCACGTAAGTTTCCACAGGCTGCTTTTTCTTCTTATGAAAGAAATTCTTCCAGCTTCCGGTCTTTTCCAGGATCTCTTCCTGTACAGATTTTTTGCCAGATGACAGCGTCTGCGTTCCTGTTACAGGCTCCACTGCTTCCACCACAGGCAAAGCAGTTTCTTCGTTTTTCTCCGGATTTTCCATCTCCGTATGACTCTTCAGAATCTCCATCAAGCTGAAATTTGGTTCCAACGCACACTGATAGAGATCATACCCGAACTCGATTCCTTTCCGGTCGCTTTTATCCAGTTTTCCCATAAGATACTCCGCCAGATCAAGGAACGATTCCCGAATCTTTTTCTCATAACCTGGATAGTAGCAGACATACAGGCGTTCTGTCCGGGTATCCAGGTACAGATATTCCGGAAGTAATACAAAATGATCTGCATTCAACAAATATTCTTCCGATGCATTGAGGATCTGCAGAAGATCCTTTAAGAGTTCCACAAGCTGTTCATAAGAAACCTTTCTCCGTTCATAGAGAAGTTCCATGCTCTGTCGTCCGGTGATCTCATAAAAATACTCTGTCTGCTTTTCCTTCTTCTGTTCCACACATGGAAGGAATCCATAGATTCGATTCTCAGTTATCATCCGGTCTTCGTAGATCTCCTCCCTCTTCTCTGCATCTGTCATGATCATATAATTACTGTTCAGATCTCTTTTGTATCTCACATCCATCATCTGTTTTTATTCCTCCCCTGATTTTATCATCCACCTGCTCCTGCGAATAACTTTGCACGGTCTTACCCTATATAACTTTTCTACTGTCTTAATCTCTATCTGAGCCGGAAGAAATCGACCTTTACCCGAAACCTTTATTTCTGCCTGAAGTGGACTTACACGCACCTCTACTTCTGCATCCTCCATCCAGAGCAGCCTCCCACTTAGCTTTCTGCTCAAATCTTCCTGCATCTGTTCTCTGATCACCTCGTCTGATCTTCCATCCCTGTAGATTCCTTTGACTCCAGATTCCAGTATGCCATGAGTCACTACCGCACAATCATGTGTGTAGAGCGTAAAATAAACCAGATAGACCAGAAGAATACAGATCATCGGAACCAGAATAGACGCTTCCAGCACAAACCGTCCTTTTTTTCTGTTCCACTGTCTTTTCATATGATCGTCCCCCAAACTGTCAGCACAAAGCCAACGGTAAAAAACGGCACCAGCGGAATTTCTTTTTTCCCGGATAAAATTCCATAACCTGCTCCTGCCAGAAGACCAAGAAACAGAATTTCCATCAACATTCCATACGGCAGCCACATTCCCAGTGCCAGCAATAACCACCCATCTCCCAGACCAATTCTTTCTCCACTCAATTTCCCCACGACCAGCAGAAAAAGTCCTGGAAACCACACTATCTCCCGACCATTCCAAAGAGCCGTCAGCAGACCGGTCAGCAGAAGCTCCAACAACAGCCAGAAAGAAAGCATCTGATCTTTCATATCCTCCCATGACAGGATCAAGAGATGTAGAAAGACCCAGAGGACACTCATGATCCACCGCACCCCTGGCAGCAGCGCATTCCTCCAGTCTGAGAATAAGGAATCGCCATCACCGTCCGCTTTAGTCCCCGGCAAGTCTTTCGATTATGATAGTTGGTTCCATAATTGGTAATATAGACCATAGCTCCTGGTTTCTCTTTCTTTACACAGTATACACAGGCTGTATACCGGCTCCCATCCCAGTTTCTCGCAGCATCAAGCTGTCCGGCAGCGATACTCTGGATACTCACGTTCAGATACCGACAGTCCCTGCTTCTGTGATATACCTCACCTTTGGGTGTTACATAGACAAATATCTCGCCGTCTCCCGAAAAGCTTTCTTCAGTATAGCCTACCCAGTCTCTGACCACTACACGCTGCACTACCGAACGGCTTCCAAAGGAAAATGCGGTAAACGGAAGTGTCACCTGATCATAGGCATACAGACGGGTATACGGATCCCCCTCATCCGCTCCCTGTCCCACAGTCACCGCCAGCGACTGTGCCTGCTGTGTCAATGTCCGATATTTTTCTGCCTGAAATCCGGTCATCACAAAAACATAAAGCATAGCTGTTACCGCGCAAAGCAGAAATGGCAACACTATGAAAGTTTCCAGTGCCAGACTTCCTCTTTGAAAGGCACAGGGGCAGACTCTCCTGCTCACCACCTTTTGGAGACGCCATAACCGTCGGGATGTCTGAACACCTTTTTTATATTTTTCACACCTGCAGAAGAGCCTTCCCCCATGCCTTTCCTTTTGTTTACTCATATCCATATGTCCGCTCCAGATAAATGCCATCCATCCACACCTGCACCGTCATACGCTCCACACAATGATCCAGATGAATCTGTTCACAGCCTTCCATCATCCGCAGTTCTCCTTCGATCACATCCAGCGAGCGCATTGCCAATGTCTTTGCAGGAACAACGGTCAACAGCATACGCAAATAGTCTTCATAATCAAGTCCGCTCTGTTCTGCTGTCTGTGCATCATAGCTTCCGGGATTTCCCAGAAAACGCAGAACCGCACTCAAGGGAACCTGCCACTGATCCTCCCCTTTTACCACTGCCAGTTCATAACCGCCCAGAAGCTGACGCACTTCTGCAATACTTTCCACATAAGCCCATCCGATCAGGATCAGATGCTTGACTGCCTGGATCAGGCTGTCATCCCCCGTAAGACCCGCAATTACCAAAGCAAGAAATTCTGCCTGTTCTTTATAGTTGGAGTGTGTCATCAAGAAGGTGTAATTTGCTCCTTCCCTCAATGCCAGCAATGACAGGATCGTCAATTCCAGATTTCTTTGATCCGATGGTTGTCCTGCAAACAAGTACTCCATCTGATAGTCCAGATAACCATCCTCTCTTCCCTCTGCGAGATGGTCTGATGCTTGTGTCAGATACTCACAGGCATATCCGATAAACCACTGCTTCTGGATCAGAGCATCCTCGTTTCCCTGTGCAGCCCCTGCTCCTTCTGACAACGGTCTTACCGTCGGTATATTTACAGTATTGATGGTTTTCTCAGAGAGAATACTGCCGGAAGGCACCGCCATCTTGAAGAAAAATCCATCCAGAAAACTGCTCCAGGAAGACACCTCCCCTGACAGTTCATCGTCTTCGTCATCATAATCCATCACGACCCGACGGCTTTCTTCATAGTCCCGCTGCATCTCTTCCGCCTGCGTCAACAGCTCCTCACGCTGCTCAGGCCCAAGCAGCCAGTCCTCCACCAGATCCTGTCCCCATTTTTCCTTCATGACCTCTATGGCCTGATGATAAAATACAGCACCGTCTCCATCCGTCGCCCGTACCAGATCTTCAAAGTTTACTCCCTGAAGGTTCAAGCCATCCAACGGTTTTCCACGGACATTCGTAATATTTTCCTGTATAAATTTCCACAGATGACTGCAAAGTTCTTCTCTTTTCTCCGTTCCGCCCTGAAAGGAAGTGTCTATATAAAACAAATCCCACTTATCCAGCAGATGCGGCTCATATTCGGAAAACAGCGAGAACATCCCATTTTCCACAGCCTGTTCTGCCCGCCTTTTTGCCGACTGCTTCTGTACCGACTGAAGACAGATCAGATACAGTCCAAGGAACACGAGAAAACTAAGTGTCAGCCACACAGTGATCGATCCTTTTTTCTTAGATCCGACTGGTCTGTGAAACAATTTTTTCAAAAATATCATTCACGACTCCTGTAATCTTTCCTTTAAAAATGATTACCAATCCCACCAGAACCACAATAATAAGAATGACTTCAACAGTTCCCATCCCTTTTTTATCCTTAAAGATATTTCTCAACCAATCTTTCATAATATTCCTCCTGTCTTACCCGGCAAATGATGACACCGCCGGATACATGATCATGATCAAAATGCTCAACAACATTAAAAGCATCGGTAACAACAATCTGCTTTCACACTCTTCACCGATCTTCCGTGCCAGTGCTTTGCGGTCCTCAAAGGCATCTTTTGCTTCTGCTTTCAGCATTTCAGCAAGATTGCCTGTCCCAAGGCGCAGATTCTGGCTGAGCAAGGTTCCAAGCTTCAGATAAGAAGATAACCGACAATCCATACCAAACTGCTCATAGGCCACAGTCTCTGCTACACCGTTCTGCATCTGACGCAATGCCAGCTTCATCTGCTCATAGGCATCCTCCGAATTACCGGTCATCTGTCTCTGCTTCTCATACCCCCGTATGATTCGTTCCCAGGCGTGACGGATACTGATCCCTGCTCCCATGTAAAGACTTAAGCGATTCACAATGTCAGGATAGGCAAGCTGCATCTTTCGCTCATATTTCTGTTGTCTCCGTTCATCCTCCCGCTTCTTTCCTGTCCATAATCCACATAAGGCTGCTCCTGTGAGAAGAGTTGTCCACAGCCAGCGGGTATCTCTCTGTGGATACCATGTAACTGCCTGCTCTGATACTTCGGCCGGTAATTGAACCGTCTCCTCATATCCGGCCTGACACTCCTGAAGCTGATACTGAAGCATCCGAACCATCATGGCTGTATCCGGCGCTTCCGGTGGACAGATCTGTATGGTCCGGTTCCAGGTCAGATTCTCCTCCCCAAAGTTCAGGAGCGCCTGTACCTGTATCCATACCGGTTCCTCAAGTCCTTCATTTTTCAATGTTCCGTCCGGCTCCAGATACTTCCAAGAATCCAGATACCATTGAACCGTCACTTCAGAATCCCATATCTGCGTGGGCATATGAAGATCCATGGTCACATGATCAAGCGATGTATTCTGTCCCAGAAAGATCGTTTCCAGATTCTTGGATGCCTCCCGGATCCTTGTCTGTTCTTCCTTCCGGTCATAAGGCACTGCTGCCACTGTTACATCTATCGGCGTCTTATCTTCTCCTATCTGCACCTGCAGATGCTCTGTTACACTGTCTGCGCCTTTTCCCGGTCGGGACAGCTCCGTAAGAGGCTGCTGCTCCCACAGACTGCAGATCAGCAGCAGAACGCTGACCGCCATGCCCACACATCCCGTCATCACAACTTTGGTCTTATATTTCAAACTGCACCATCCTCTTTCCCATCAAGTAAGCAGCCCCGTAGATTCCCAGGCAGACGCTCATGACGAGTACACCAGTCATGTTATGATACAGCCCTTCCAGAAATTCTCCCGATCCAAGCCGGATGTACAGCAACACCGCCGCCGGCATCACCGACATGATCCTCTGCTCATAGACTCTTGCGGCCAACAATGTGCGGATCTCCCTTCGGGTATCCATGATCTCCGCCATCTGCGCTGCCGTCCCACGAATCGCTGTCTGAAGACTTCCTCCACTGATCCGTGCCGCCTTAAACACTTCCGCAAAGCTTTGCACTTCTTCATAAGGATATTTTTCCGCCAGTTCATCAAACAGGATCTCTGGTCTTTGATTATTCCCTGCTTTGGCCAGCATCATCTTTAGTTCTTCCTGCATAATGCCTCCTTTCGGAAACATCAGACACAATTCCTGATAGGACTGTACCAATGCATTTTCCATTGAATAGCCCGCCGTGAGAGATGACGCCAGTAACAGGATCCATTCCCGGAACATTTTCCGAAACAGCTCCTGTCTTTTTTCTCTTCGCACATTTTCTCTTTCCTTATGCCAAAACCATATCAATGGGATTAAAAAAGGAATTGCAAGAAAACTGTCGTAGTAGAGCCACGACAAAAGAATCGTAAGAAATCCGCCTTCCAGCCCGTCAAGAAGCACTGTTTTCCCGAGGATATATGATCCCGGCACGCTGAAATTTTTCAATCTGCTTCATTACTCCTGTCTTTTCCTGTATCCCGCAGACTCTGCCGGATATCTGCCCGGTTTCCCGGAAGAGAAACAGAGGATTTAACTCCACCTGTTCCCCTTCCATACCGGTTACTTCTGTAATTTCCAGTATTCTGCGGCTCTTATCCCGCAGACGTCCAAGATAAACGATAATATCCACCCCTGAGGCGATCTGTCTGCGGATCGCCTGTAAAGGAAGTTCTCTGTTCATCAAGACCATGGTCTCCATGCGTGCGACCGTATCTTTCGTACTATTGGCATGACAGGTACTTATACTCCCATCATGTCCTGTGTTCAACGCCTTTATATGGACTCCCTATGTTCCCATCATGCAGAAATACAATATCTGTACTTAATACACAATGTATATAACGTTATTATCTTGCCATTTCACAGTTGCAAAAAGAAAAGAGAACCTTTCACAGCCCTCTTTCATATCGACTTTCTCATTCATTTGTCATACTCAACAGTTTGTCAACCAATGTCTCTAAACTTTTTCCCAAAAATGGGACAAAGTCTGGTATTGCACCAAATGCCATCCCAATTATTATCATTCGACCACATTCTCTTGCAGATTCCAATGCAAATCCATAGCTCAAAACACCTGTCAAAATAAATATAATTGATAAAAAGTAAAGCAAAATATTTCCCAACATCATAGGAATTTTTAATAACCAGCAAATCAATGTCATTACTACAAGAATCAAACACAAAAACACTTTTATTATGTACTTAACCAACATTTTTAATCCCTCACTTTTTTATCTTTCCGGACAGCAAGAATCCTGCCATCCGGACTTCCATTTTTTTGCTATCCGGGCTGCAAAATTCTTGCTATCCAATACAGTTCATTATCCTTTCGTGTATATCATTTCCGCCAAAATCATTTCTTCTGCATCATGACAAAGGGTATTCATCCTCCTTGTCCATTCCATATTGTCCTGCCTTTTTAATTTCTCTGTAATTCCTTCTTTCTCCATCATCTGTTTTACTAATTGTTCTTCTCTATCCCTTGCTTCTGCATCAATCTGATTCAAATGCTCGACAAGTTTTCCTTGTAACAACAATATTTGATATTTTGCCTTTCTGTGTTCCTGTAAATAGCTTTTACGAAGCATCCCATATTTCCCATAAGTTGGTTCGATATCTGTAAGTGCCAATTCTGGCAAATAATAATCACCACATAACATATAAGTAAGTCCATTTTTCTCATCATAAATTTCGTTCTGCATAAAATATTCTCCTTTTCTTCCTATAATTGGTCGTACATCTTCAACAGTGTTCCCTTTTTCATTTGACTATATTTCACCTGTAATTCTTCATATTTTTTCTGAAGACTTTCATATTCGTTTTTCGGAACACTATCGGATAATTTCTGTTCTAAACTCTTAATCCGTGCTTCCTGTGCTTTTGCAATAGCATCACTTTTAGGATTTCGCAATATCATTCCCTGTTGTTTTTCCTTCAATTCCATCATGACCTGTTTCACATTCGGATTATTATAGAAAAAACCTCTGGAAAGTCCTGTTAGTTTTGTAAGTTCAGCAACTGAAATTTTTATATTTTTTCTATACATTGTTTCAATAGCTGTTATTGCTGTTTCCGTCATTTCCGCACTTTTTTCTTTTGCCAGTGCTACCATTTTATCGTGTTTCTGCATTTTCCTTTTCCCTCCTGTATTGTGCTAATAATTCATTCATTTCATCTCGTACAGCCTTTGTATCCTCCGCTAATGCTTCGTTTCTTAACCGCCGATAATGTGGTATGGTTCGTGTATCCTTATGCCCCAACAGCCTTGCAATGCTATCATCATCTAATTTCATTTCTGTAAGTTTTACTCCAAAAGTATGTCTAAAACGATGTGTACGAAACTCAAAATAATTTCCATTATCATCCCTGATATCATTTTCATAAATCATGATATTTACATGATATTTCAGCATTGAATCTGTATACAATTTTCCATTATCTTGCAGAAAAATATATTCTGAATCTGGATGCTCCTTTTCTGAAACTTCTATTGCTTTTCTAATCAATTCTGCCAGCTGATCGCTAACTGGTCTTTTGTATTTCCTTGTTTTCTGCTGGATAATAGTTATAAAATAATGTCCAGATTTCTCAGATAAGCAATCCCTTCGCAAAGTCAACGTATCCTCTATTCTTGTACCGAGCATCTGATGTATTATTAAACATCTGCCTAACTGGGGCTTTAATTTTGTTAATGCACAATTAAATCTTCTGATTTCTGCATCTGAATACGCTTCTGGTAAAGCGTTGTCATATGCTCTGCAATCACTGGACAGAAAAAGGTTGCATATATTTCCTATTTCCAGTTCACGCCCTATTTCATCCAACAGATTATCCAAAACCGACAGCTCTGTCGTGTAACTGACTGATGTAAGACCGGTATCCGTTTTTATATAAACCAGATAATCTTCTATCATATCCCTGCTAATTTCTGTAAAGTGCTTTACTTCTGGGAATCGATCATATATGAAACTAGCAAACCGACGGAATCCACGCAATTCACCTTTTATACTACCCATTGCTTTTGTCTGGCAGTGGCTATACAATATTTTCTTTATTATCTCTTTAAATTCTTTCTGCCTGATCTCACGAAAATCTAATCTATATCTTCCACGAATCGGATTACTCCTTGGCACAATATCCAACTTTCTCATATCCCATACATCTTTTTCATTTTCTGGAATATCTGCTGTTTTACACTTCACAACATACTCATAATACATTTTCAGAAAAGAAATCTGAGCGCTACTTTGTTGCTCAACATTCCGCCTATCCGGTCTATTTCTTCTAACATACAGCGCCAATCCTTTTTTATATAAAAATGCTTTATAACTTCTCTCCAGTTCTTCCCATTTTTTATCAGTGATGCTGCTACAACTTGTATACTTCTCATTCAGAAATTCTTTCAACAGATCAAATCTGTAAATATCATTTACTACTGTTGATAATGACAAACGTCTACATCTATCATCGATATACCCATAAATCTCATCCTGCATCTTTTCATTATGAATCTCTGATATGTAGTACACCCTGTTTTCCTTCCATTTCAGTCCTGCCAACTGTTTTTCTGTAGCTTGTTGATAACAGTCATACGAAATCAAATTAATATTACCTTTCATCATCTTCTGCTCCTTTCAATTTAAATGACTGATTTTTAGAGAAATATTTATCTTCAGCCGATACAATACGTTCCGGCATGAAATCAATGTACTGTTTTGTCATATTCTCACTTGAATGTCCTAGATAATCTCGTACCCCTTGTATAGAAACCCCATTTCCGTACATTGAAGTTGCAAGGTTATGTCTGTAATCGTGTGCTCTAAAGATATAATCTCCGCAGGCAATCCCACGAATCTTACACTCCCGAATCATCTGATTTGAAAATGTCTGTCCATTAAATGCACCCCCCTTTTTATTTTTGAATAAATACTCCCCATTTTTTATTCCGTACTTTTTTTCATAATCATTCACCAGTCCAACCAATAAACTGGGAACAGGAATGACTTTTTCTCTACGCATTTTGCTTTGATATATGCGCATCCAATTCTCATTGCCTTGTGAATAAAAGGCTCCCGATTTTATTGTACAAACCTCGCTTTTCCTAATTCCTGTGCAAAACAAAATCAAATACATCAACTGTAAATGCTCTGGGAATGCCGGCAGCTCCTTAATCAGATGAGCAATTGTTTTTTCTGGAACACTTCTTTCATTGTGTTCTGAAAAACCTTTTTTTAAAAATCGTTCCGGATAAAACTTCAACACTTCAATATTTTTCATTTTCAAAAACTGTAGAAATGTATGCATATGTGTGATATATCGGTTAAAAGTAGAATACTTAATATCGGACTTATCCAAAACAGACACATAACCCTCTATATCTTGTATCTCCAGTTCAGTTACTTTCTTACTCTGTCCATCCAGATATTTTAAAAATTGTGAAATAAAACTTATTGTATTTCGGATATTTGATAAAGACAGATCCGATATCCCGACCAAATATTTTGCGTATAATTGTAAATACCAACGATTTTCTTTTTCGTAAATATTAATAAATGAAAGGCTTTTAACAGGTGAACTGGCATTGATTCTCGATTTATCAAACTGAAACCTATCCATATACCAGATACACGCTCGCCAATTTGTCTCTGAATCTGTCAGAAATAACGTTCTTCTCGCAAACTCAACAATCTTAGAAGCCTGTTTTTTTATAATTTCCGACTCCTTGTTTAAATACAGATAAAATCTGTTTTCGTCTGCCTGTTCCATTTCTTCAATATCATCTATTCCGTACTTATCGCAAAACCGTATAAGTGCTTTTAATGGTTCTAAAAAATATCTTCGATGTCTTTGAACCTTATCCATATTCAGAATTTCACACAGCAATATTTTTGTCTGTCGCACCAACTGTGATGAATGTATCCTCGTTAAGTCCCATAACAAATCATTCTTATCAACCACCTGACGGAAAGATTGTGCTTTCTTCTTATTGGGGACATACAGCAAAAACAATTTGTCTTGCTTAAAAAACTCCTGTTCTACAGAGAAGGGCTTTCCTTGTGAATAGACATCCGGCATATTTTCTATTTTTAAACGATCAAATAAGCTCAGTAATTCCGCTTTATATTTTTCTGAAATATCCTCTTTTTCAAGAGAATCCATATACATTTTTCTCGTTTCATAGTTAATATCTGCAGTACACTGTATATCTGTATACTGAAAAAATTTGTATAACCGGTTATAGTATTTTGCTTCTCCAGTCGTAACTAAAGATATTTCTTCCTTTAATTTTTCAGATATTTTTTCCTGATATAACTTCGGAACAATTTTTAATACTGCCAAGGTAATCCCTCCTTCCTTTTACAGAAAATCTGCAATTTGGTATAAATCTTCATTATTTGAGTAGTATTGATCTGTCGCTTCTATCAATCGTTCATTATTTTCACCCAAGTATTTAATGGTAGTTTCAACTTTCTTATGCCCCAAGGCAAAACGAATGTCATTCAAATCCCATCCTTCTTTTCTTCTTTCCTCCGCAAAATAGTGTCGGAGCTGATGCGGATGGGAATTGATATCCGTTTTTTTGGATAGCCTTTTCAACATGCTATACACAGAATCCGCATCTAATGGCTCTCCTTTGTTTTTTCCAGTTAATTTTGTAAATAGATACTCCGAGTTCATCAGACTTTTTCGATTATCAGAAATGTACTTAACCAAGAACTCAAAAGTTGTATTACTTAACAAAGCCATTCTATATTCTGCATTTTTTGCTCTTGCCAAGTTGGTATTGGATTCACGATACCTTACCCAAACCGTCCTTCTTTCAAAATCAATATCTTCGGTATAATGGATTCCTAGAATTTCCCCTAATCTAAGACCGGTTTCTGCCATCATTGCTATCAGCAATCGATCTCTATCATTCGTACAGGCATTTATCAGCTCCTGTATTTCTTCGGATGTTATTTCTTCCAGATTAGGTTCTTCTTCTTTGAAGAAACCTTTAAACGAATTCACTGCATTTTGATGATTTACTCCCATACTGTCAAAATATGATACTTTTTTTACTCGTAAGACTTTAAGCATTGGCAAGACATCTTCCAGTGCCAAAAACTGGTAGTATCTGAAGACTGCACCAAGATACATATTGCAGGTCTTATTGCTCGTCTGTGTATTATGCTCAGTATGCTTTCCACTCTTAACCCAGTACAAGAAATCAATAAAATGTTTATTCTGCTCTGAATAGGATAGCAATGTAATCTCATCCAATCCTATCGTTTGCTCCTGCAGATAATTGTAATAATATGAAAGTGCGAAGGCTGCGGATTTTACAGTATTCGGAGAAGCATTAATCTGATCCAGATGCTTCAAATACTTTGATGGAAGGATTTCAATTTCTTCAATATCAGAAATAATCAAAAAACGTGGTCTATTATCTTTCAAAACCGAAACAACCCTATATTTCAATCCACAGCCCTCCTTCCTTTCTTTTCGATTTGTTTGACTTCTTTGACTTCTTGATTTACATTATACACAAAGATGTCAAAGTGTCAATTACGTTTTTGACTTCTTTGACTTTTAAAGGAATATCAATAAAGCATTTTTTGATTTCTTTATGTTTTAAATTGATTTTTAGGGATATAATTGATAAGATAAAATACAAGAAGTCAATTTATACAAAGTCAAAGAAGTCAAGAGGAGATTTGAATGAACGAATTTATATCAAATTCAGGCACACTAATAAATCCTGACAGCGTTTACGATCAGGAAAGATTCATCAATATACTTCAAATCATTTTACAGAAAAAAACACAAAAAGAATTATCTGAACAAACAGGCTTAAATAATGCAACCATTTCACGAATGCTCAACGGTGCCCGATCTGGAAGACCATATAAAAGCACTATTGATAAAATTGCAAAAGCCATTGATGATCCAGAACTTATCCAAGAATTATATGATGCAACGGGATATTCTTCTAAGAAAATACGGGAACGGAAAAAGATAATTGCAGACAATGGATTTTCTCTGGATCTCTCTACTGTTCAGGTGCATGAAAAATTTTTTTCTACCTTAATGCGTGGACTTTCCATGATGACAAGTCTGCATAAAGTTGAATGGACAATAAAATCCGGAACACCCAGATCATACGATTATTTAATTGAATTAAAAGAGGGAAATATAGATTATTGGTATATTAGATATGTAGATAGAATTACTTCTGATGAAGAAAGAAAAAAAGCCTTAACTGCCATTTATGGAGAATTTGCAAAATTGAAATTGGGCGGAAAAATCAAAGTTTCTTGCGCCACTCCTTCTTACGAAGATTATGATTATTTTGTTACAATTCCACCATACCAATTAAATACAAATGCTTCAATTATATATTTTGATTCTGAACTCGAAAGATTTGCAGACGAAACCTTTTTAGAGACAGCTTTACCACTTAAAGAAAATATTCCTGTTAAGGATTTTTGTAATCTTACCGAATCACTGATACTATAACTTTTTGATTTTATCACAGAGAGAGTTGCTTATGGCTCTCTCTTTTTTTAACGCTTCCTCCTCCCATATTCTAACTCATTATGGCAAATCATTTTCTAAAGCAAGTATCGCCTAGAGTAACTCAAAATCCCATTTCTGGATTATGATTCTCTGACGAACTTAATGGAGATTACGATTCCCCATACCCTCAATATCACAAAATATCAAATTTTGCTATTAGCTCATAATAAATTTTCGCAGCTATCTGTTTTTGCACTCATAGTTACCAAAAGCTTTTTATAACCATCTGCTTCTACCAGTAACAAAATGTCAATAGTTTTTTAATCACTTTTTCAAAAAAGGCAAAAAAATAGAACGTATAGATTATTTCCATACGCTCTATCTCACATTTCATATTAAATTTTTGAATTCTACAAACTGGAAGTTATAGTGCAATCTTTTTCCATTTTCTAATCTTGGTTCTAAAGGTTCCGAACGGAGCAACTGTATTAACATGTATGAATTTGTATACTTCCCAGACAGCTGTTTTAGTTGCTTCGTCAGCCCATTTTCTCATATGTGGTTTAAATAATTCTTCATCACTCAGAGAATCAATCATTGCATAAATAGAGTTGATATTCTCATTCAATCTGTCTTTCAATTCTTGCAGTGACAGCTGAGCATATGTATCTGTGAACCATTGATATAATTCGCCAAGCTGATTCCACTTAAAATTATCCGAAGGAGTTTTGACAGGAATACCCTTTCTTTCGTCTGATTCCCATTTAATAACAAGAGTTGTCCAGCCAACCTGATAAGCAAGATTTTCTGCCGGAGTTCGATCGACCTCATCAATTCTCTTATCTTTTAAATGCTCCGGAATATCATTAAATTCTGAAATATACTTTGCAAAGCTTTTATTTATCTCGTTTTTAAGCTCGTCTTTATTCTCATATGTTCTCAATAGTCTATCTCCTCAGCTTCCGATTTTCCAGTTTCAAAAAAAGGATTTTTCAAATTAGTCTTTGCAAATAACCTTTGAACCTTCACCATCAATTACAATTCCCTGATGGTTGTTAATAGGGCATAGATTCAAATCCGAAAACTCAGTCATTATTTTCTCGGTAACTTTCTTAAATGGTGCTGTAAGATAATGCGGAAGAACATAGAAATCAATCAAATCAAGCCCTGCATCATCTTCTTGTGAGTAGTCCTCCGGCTTTTCATCCATTTGCTCGATATATTGGATGCTTGGAGCGCATATAATTGCGCCTGCCGACTCGCCGATCATCAATTTTCCATTTACCAATTCCTTTTTCAGCAACCCATCAGTTCTTGTTTTACGGAGTTGGTCCATAAGAAAGAAAGAATTTCCGCCGGTAAAATATATCACATCTGCATCTTCAAAAACAGACTGTATCGTTGAATAAGCCTCCGTTGAAATATCAATTTCAGTTACGATTGCTCCCAACTTTTTGAATAATTTTCGAGCCGAGCCGACATAACCGGTGTAGCCTTCACGCAACGAAGCTGTTGGAATAAATGCGACTTTCTTATTTTCAATTTCTTCTTTTATCAGACTTCCTACACTTGAAAAGTGCGAACATAAAAATAGTTTCATCAATATTCTCCTTTATAAATACCGATTTGTTACTCACATGATATCATATTTTTTCTTCAATTACATCCACCTAATTTTAATATACTGCCTGTCGACTTGCTTCTGTAACCAGCATCCGGTTAATCTTCTCCTGCATTGTTTCCTTTGCATTTTCATTGAAATGATAACGGACAACATAGACTGTCTGCCCGATTTTCTTTGTAAATGTGTTACCCTCTGTTTTTGTATTCATCATTTTTTCCATAATCATTTTTCCTTTCTTTTAAAGCCCCAGCAGAGAGTCATTCCATTGGTCTCTGTCAGAACATTATTCTTTAAATCAGGCCCAAACTGGGCACTTCCAGTTTCACAGGCTACCTATATATAGCCTTTTCATTTTTGCTTGCAAAAAGCCTTGTGATCACAGCACTTTTTTAACGTAAAAAGCGTTTTAATATGATACAGCCAACGACAAGAAGCATATCTAACAAATATCATTGTCTATCACTTCTGTTTTCTCTGCCGATATCTCTCTGGTTAATGCCTAATAATCTTCCCTGCCAGACAAGACGATAAGTACAGCGTTTGCTTCTATCGTGTTTCCAAATACTTTCTTCCATCATACGATGGTTCTTCATCAAATTCCAGTCCGTGACGTTTACAGATATCTAAAAACATTGTCCGGCAGGCAGAATCGGCTGCAGATTCAAAATTTTATTATTCAAAATAAATAAAAATGGATTCCACCAAAATACCCATCACCCAAAATGTACTGGACACTTCTATTCATTATATTTGCACCAACAACTTGAAGTTATCTTCCTGCTTACGACTTTCCAACAACATAAACTCCAAATATCATTTTGATAATATAAAGATACTTCTTTCTTACCCCAGAGCAAGATCCACCTGTGTTTAACAATATTGTCTTTCCGACAAATGTTCTTTCATCAGGTTTTTATCTTGCTGGGGATTCCCCAAACCCATTCTTTCTATTTATGCCGAGGTTACTGTACACATTAGAGCAAGATCCACCCCGGTAATACCATATCGCTATTTTAGCAATATGATATTTTCCGGACGTAGGATTCTTGCTGAGGATTGTGCTCCCCAGTTCCTCACATTCAGCATAAATATACACTTGGTTCCCCGAATTTTTCTGGTCACAACACAGGGATATAAAATAGACTAAATATCTCTATATCCCTGTGAAATCACTATGTGATTTTAAAAACAGCAAGGACAGGAAGTGTGGATACACTTCCGCAAAATTACCAATTTCGGAGCCTTATCCAAAATTGAAAAATACATAAAAATCCAAAATCCATAACCTTACTCAGTATCCAAATTTATGATTTTTTACAAATCACAAAAAACCAATATGAAAATTTTACAAATTTTGTATCACCTGTAAAATTCCCATATTGGTTTTCATTCAGCTTTTATGGATTTGGAATAATCTATATTTTCCAAATATTCTGTGCATTAGCTAAGAGCCATTCTGCACGATTTTCTATTTCATGTTCGTTCCAATCATTTTTTTGAAGTACGTCATATAATGTATAGAGTCCGCTCGCACACAAAAGTAAACCTGGTTTATTTTGTCCCTTTGTACTATATAACGCGGGTTGATGTATTCGAGGGCTACAAAGCAGATTTAAAGCTATATTGCAGCCGCCGGGTAAGATGATTACTTTGTCAATTCTTGATACATTCGCATAAGGGACGCAACGCAGGCAGATTCACTTGAAAATTCCGGCGTTCCTTTTGTGAAGCCGTACGCAGCCATAACCGCACGATCATTTGCTTGATGTGCCCTGATAAGTTCCGGCGGCATTAAAACTTCATCATAAAGTTCTGCAAGACTGCTATCGGGGTAAAGTGCTCGCGCATCAAGAATAGCCTGTGCTGTCTGTTCTATTTTTGCCTTTTGTGCATCTGTAGGGGTAGGCCATGGGAAATTATTGTATACAATATTTATTGAATATTGGTAACTAGGACCATAGTATCCACATACGGTTCTAGTCCAGGCCATGTGCACATTTGATTGCAAAACGCCAAAATGAAATAGTGTTGCGCCACTCATGAGACGTAATTTGTTGCTACAAAATGTATTTTCATCCAAAAATCCCATTGGAATATATCGCCTATTTCCCGATGAAACCTCAGGGGCTGCAATATAATTACCAGACGGCATATTTTCTGTCTGAAATCTTGTCGGTGTATCTGCTAGTTTTTTTGTTGATTTACGGTTACTTTTTTCTCTGTATTCTTTAACTGCTTTCACAAGTTTCAAACATTCAGGCATTGCTTTTAATTCTGCTGGGCTACATCCACCCAACCATAAACAATACTTAAATGTATTATTTAGAAAACCTGCCCCATCTAGCCATTGTCTAAAATATTTTTGGCTGTTTGGCTCCTTTTCAACAAAATTATCCATTTCAGATTTAGTGAAAAGATAATTTCCATTATCAATAGGCTGATTACCCATCTTAAATACAGGCACTTGACACAAAGGCTTATTTCTTGATGAAACAAGAATATCCTCAGCTGCCGTCAAATATGGACTGATATGTGGTACTTTTATAACTCTATCACCTGAAAACAAAAGGGCTTCTCTATCTTCAATATGTGAAAAACCAACAATAATAACATAAACAGTTGCTGTCTTACCCGCTTCAGAATTCCATTTGAAAAACTTATATGCAAAGTTGATATAAATATCGTCTTGTAAAATGTTTTTCCAAATAGGGTAAATCTGTTGCCCTTGACATATTGAATCGGTTGCAACAAAGGCACATCTGATTGCTGTATTTTTGGTGAAAACAGCCGCTTTCTTAAACCAACAAGCAACATAGTCAACATTTCCTAAATCTTCACCGAATACATTAAGCCTATCTGTTTTCTGTGTATCATCTAACATTCCTTTTGAAGATGAATCTTTAGCTTTTGTTCTTCCGGCGCGGGCTACAAAAGGCGGATTTCCCATAATATATGAAAGCTGATATTTCGGAATAACGCTTTCCCAATCAACTTGAAGTGCGTTGCCCTCATGTATAAATGCATTCGTTTTCAGCGGCAGGAAGTCAAGATGCATCAAAACAATACTTTCTGTTTCTTTCATCATCTGACTTTCAGCAATCCATAATGCAGTCTTTGCAACGGTTACGGCAAAATCATTGATTTCGATACCGTAGAACTGACTGATAGAAACCTGTATCGGGTTCATATTGTCATAGCCTAAAACCATCTGACCGCCTTGTAATTCCTGTAAGATTTCATTTTCCAAACGACGCAACGACAGGTAAGTTTCCGTTAAAAAATTTCCGCTGCCGCAGGCGGGGTCTAAGAACGTAAGCGTTGACAACTTCTTTTGAAAATCTTGCAGTTTTCTTTCCCGTGTACGCTTTACAGCAATATTTCTGATTTCCTCAAATTCCGCCTTTAATTCATCCAAAAACAGCGGGTCAATAACCTTGTGAATATTTTCGATAGAAGTATAATGCATTCCTCCGGAACGTCTTGTTTCCGGGTTCAAGGTGCTTTCAAATACCGCACCGAAAATAGTAGGGCTGATTTCCGACCAATCAAAATCAGAACTTGCTTTTGTTAGTAACAAATCGCGGATTTCATCGGTAAAGGGTGGAATTTCTATATCCTCATTTGCAAACAATCCGCCGTTGACATATGGGAAAGCTGCTAATTCCGGGAAATCATCTTTTAAATACGGGTCACGATCTTCGAGTTTTGTATCAAGTATCTTGAAAAGGTCTGTGATAGCACGCCGCATTTTGCGTGCGTCAAATTCCGCTAAATAATCATGGAACATACCGCGCCCGCCAAATATGCCTGCATCCTCTGCGTACAGACAGAATACAAGCCGGACACAAAGCACATTAAGGCTTTTCATAGCACGTTCACTTGTAGGGTCTGCATACTGTTTTGCAAATGCATCATAGAGCAAGCCGACAATTTCACCCGCAGCAATGGAAACTTCCATTTCACGCTTTAAGTGTTCGTTGCCGCTATCCACTAAAAATTGAAGCCGATAATATTCTTTTTCGAGATTTTCAAGCAGGATTTCTTCCGGCTCTCCGCCGGGGCGTTCCATATCGTATACAAGGAACTTTTCAAAATTACAGGTAACGACCCAACGCGGGTGTTGTGACAGCGGTAATTCTGTTATATAGCGTTTTGCCTGTTGAAATGGGGTTAAATACGTGCCGTCTGATTGCTTGATAGGCTTTCTTAAATCTTTGCCCAGTCCTTTTTGTTCAATCAGAACTTTTGTTTCTGGGATATTGCCATCAATAAAACTTGTATGATCTAAGTGCACCTGTTCTTCAAATAGTATGAACTGTTCCGGGTGCTCTTTCCCGAAAACGTCACGCAGTAGTGACAGCCAAAAAGATTGACTTTCCCCTTTCTCATATCCTTTATCTTTCCAGTATGCGGCAAAGGCTTTCGCCGCCACACGCTGTTCTACATCATTCATATGTACAACCGCCTTTCAGGTATAATAATTCAATTGGCATTATACTATATTTACGGCTGTTTCTCAATTATAGTCTGACAATTCGAAGATATATTTTTGTCGCTTAAATAGGCAAAAGTCGCTTGATGATACTTGAAGATAATACAATATCTATGCGAGATATCCGAAGAAAACCACGATATATAGTGTTATAAAAAAGATATTTTGTACTATATACATTCCGAGAAGAAGAACATCTGGACCTTCGACAGCAAAGGCGAGCTACTGCTTACCATCATGTCCTCACTAGCACAGGAAGAAAGCCGCTCCATTTCAGAGAACTGTACATGGGGCCAGAGAAAGCGATTTGCTGACGGTAAGGTCACTGTTCCATTCAAGAGATTTCTTGGCTACGACTGTGGTCTTGACGGAAACCTTGTAGTAAATCCAGAACAGGCCGTTACCATCAAACGAATTTCCAGTATGTTCCTTCAGTGAATGACCTATCACGGGATAGCAAAACAGCTCACCGATGACGGCATTCTGACACCGGGCGGAAAGACAAACTGGAATCAATCAGCTGTAAAAAGCATTCTCTCAAACGAAAAGTACAATCTCTCTATTACTTCTTTCTCTCGCCCCGGAGGTATATGTGCTGTATCCACTTTAATTAATATCTATGAAAAATATGGTTTTCACACTCTTGATCGTGTTTTACGCCTTTGCGTTGCCACATGGGAAGGCGCGCCTATGTCCTTTAGCTCCAATATGCTTAATGCTATTGCCCGTCTGGATAATGCTTATGGAGAAACAATGAAAGATGACACATTTAAAGAAAAAGTAGGACGTGTCTCTGTCAGAGAAATCAGTCGTACTGCCAGAGAACGTCGTGCCGGTTCATTAGGGTTTGCAGAAGCTCTTTTACTAGAATACAATAAAAAATCCAAGTATTCACTTCCTTTTGAGAAATTATACACTCATAAAACACCCAAAAAAAGAGAACAATCAACTGAAGATGAATCCGGTCAAAGTTCCACTCCAGAAGGTCAGTTAGATTTATTTTCTACGGATCAGGACAATACTCAGGCTCTGCCAAACGAATAGCGCAGAGCCTTCAGCCTTCGTTCTATCCATACTTTCAAAAGAATACCCTACTTTAAGACTCCCTTTCATGCAAGCACTATTTTATCTTATTCCAAATTCATCATCTGCTCCATCCGCCACCTTATATATGAATACCCATTCCAAATATTTGCTTTTACCGGATACTCTTTCCTGTAAACAAATACAGTGTGATATTTAACAAAATGCATTCTACACCAGTTATGTATATCCTTCATATATATGTTATTTATACCGTTCACCCACTGTTCTAAAGACCATATGTCTTTATCTGACAATAACTCCATTATGAACAGTACATTATAATATTGAATGACACCTACTCTCTTCCTTTCCTCTATTAACCTTTTACACAATAACCTATACTTAATGTTCATATCGTTCCTATGCCCTCCCTCTAATCTATATTTTCCATCCTTATATACGTTATATATATAATTATTATATAGTACATATAAGGCAGGTAAGCAGTTCAAATGCCTCGGCGCCCCTCACCTCTCCCACAATAATTCTCGACGGTCTCATCCTGAGCGATGCCCGGATCAGATCCCGGATCGAGATTTCTTTACAGTCCTCCGTTCCTGCAGACCGGGTCTCCAGCCTCACCAGATTGGGCACATGCTGTATCTGAAGTTCTGCGGTGTCTTCAATAACCACAACCCGTTCCTCTTCAGGAATAAATTCCGAAAGTGCATTCAAAAAAGTCGTCTTGCCGCTGCCGGTTCCGCCTGCGACCAGAATCGAATAGCCCGCTCTCACCGCATCCGCCAGAAAATCAATCTCCTCCTGAGAGATACTGTCCATCTCCAGCAGCCGTTTCATGGTCATCGGCTCTTTTGGAAATCGTCGTATCGTGATGATCGGTCCGTTGACCGCCACCGGCGGCAACACCACATGGACACGGTCTCCGTTTTCCAGCCTGGCATCTACGATGGGCTGGGATTCATTGACCGCCCGGTTGCATGCACCGGTGATCTGCCGGATCACGTCCAGTATCCGTTCTCCTGAGTAAAAATTTTTCTCCCATCGGCTGAGCGTTCCATCCTTCTCCAGAAAGATCCCGTTCATGCCATTTACCATGATCTCCGTCACATCCGGCTCCTCCAGCAGCTCCTGAAGAACATCCATCTTGCGGAGTGCATGAAACAGTTCTTTTTTCAGGCGGCACCTTTCATTCAGCGAAACAGCCTGCTCTTTCCCATACGAAATCACTACTTCGTCGATCAGTTCCTGCATCTCTTCATCAGACACATCCCGACTCAGGTCTACACGCTCTAAAATCTGTCTCTTCAGCTCTGTAAACACTTCTTTTGCCTCTGATACATCTCCCATGATCCCTCCTAACTTGTCAGCAGTTCCCGGATATAACTCCCCAGTCTCTGCTCCGGCAGCATACTTAAGTCTGATTCGCTGTCCGACCCGGTTCCATCGGGCGGCAGCTCGAGCTTCTGCAGCAGTTCCAGAATATCCAGTCCGTCTAAAATCTGAATATAGCGATCCCACTGTTCGATTTTTCCACGGGAAATCGGATCTTTCTTTACCGGCATATAGATCCCATCACATTGTCTCAGCAATTCCAGTTCATGACCGGTGCTGGTTCCCATATCCAATATAATGACATCATATGTGCTCTGGCTTCGGATCAGATGCAGAAGTTTTTTCCATTCTTTTACTGTAATCTGACAAAAATCTGTATAGGAATCGCAGGGTGGAATATAATCCATTGCTCCGAACTTCTGAACCATACTGTTGAGACGATAGAGAAACTGAGATTTATTCTGACGAAGAAAATATATGAGATCCGCCATATTCCAATGGTGCTCTCCCAACAACCCCGTCAGTCCTGAGCATTCTTCCATATTTAGATATAATACATGTTGTGTTTCCCCCACAATCTGGCCCAGCGTCAGCGCAAACTGCGTCTTTGCATTAGCATCTGCCGGTGAATATACCCCGATCACCCGGTTATCCTTTCGTACTCCCGCCGGATACAGCTCCCGGTTGTCCTGCTCCGAATAATAATACATGATCTCCCGCAGAATCGTTTCTACGGACTGATACTTGTACACGGTTGGATAAGAAGTAAACTTCCCTGGCAGATTTCCCTCAGAGAGCAGAATCACACATTTACCCTGAAGCACATCTTTCCATGCCTCATACCATTTTGCTGTTATCAGCAGGATCTCTGTCTCGTCTCCATCCGGTGTCTGTTCCATCCGTGTCTGATCCGTGCAGGCACAAACCTGGAATAAATAACCTTTTTTCAGATTGACATACTCGGCAAATGCCTGTACATAGGCAAGATCCGGGTCTGCAATCCATAATTTTGTGTTTTTCAAAATAACCTCCTGCAACAAATACTCCCGTTATTATGCTGCAAATTTTTGGAATTTAGCTTTGAATGACAAGCCTGTAGCGAATTGCTACATAGTAGACAAACGTTTATCATGCGCCTATTATAAATCGCGGATTTTTATGTGTCCATGGTGTTTACAGTTTGTTCATATTTTTTAGCAAAAACTCACAAAAGATGAAAAGCTGACACTGCGTAAAGCAAAGAAACTCCGCTGAATCCGAGGGTTCCAGATGTCAAAAGGCTGACCGGTCCAAGTCCTACCTGACAGTCGATCCCCCATCTTTTCAGCATTGAATTGATTAGACAGATGACAATCCCACCCATAACTGTGCGAATACCGAAGTTCAAGATCCATTCCATCCGGTTTTTTATGCTTCCAATCAGCAGCACCAGCATACAGGCCCCTGCGATCAGCAGCATTCCTGTTCCTTTTTCCATTCTGCTCCACCTCCAGTACATGTATATGACAGAAAGATATTACTATGCAAAAAACACACGAACCAGATGTCAGAACATCCTGATTCGTGTGTTTTATGATTATCCTCTTTGAGCTACATATTTAAATGAAGTATATTTGGGGAGGTAATAAGCATCCGTGTATTCTACCAGTTCATCCGTACTGTCATAACCAAGATAATGGAATCCGAATACCTTTTTTCCTTCTTCCAGTTTCATAAGTGCCGTATATTCTTTCGGCAATGTCACGATCTGCAGATAGGATTCTACCCTCTCCGGCATCTTTCCTTTAGTGTCCATATATTCATACAGAGACCCCTCACCGAATTCATACCGGTCTGCATCCCAGAACAGATCCTGCGGAATATATGCTTTCTGAAGTGCATAAGGTTCATTATTTACATAAGACAGGCGTACCAGTTCAAATAACATTTTTCTGTCCGGAAACTTCTCGGCCAAAATTCCTTTTACCGGAACCAACTGAAGCGAAACAACTTTTCTGAACGATTCATATCCTGACTGCCGGATCTGCATACTCAGGCTAATCGTTGCCGTTGTGCCCTGCTCGATCCTTGCCATATTTTCCGGTATTTTCACTACAAATGTACCTTTTCCGAGCAGCGGGCGGATATAGCCTTCTTCCTCCAGCATCTTCAGAGCTTTGCGAACGGTCTGTCGGTTGATTCCATACTGCTGTGCCATCACACGTTCCGAATCCATCTTATCTCCAACCTGATATTCTCCGCGCCGCATCTTATCCAGTATTCGATTCATAAGTTGTATGTAAAGTGCATTATATTCCATTACTGTTTGCTTACGCTCCTGAATTTGTAAAAATCACTGATAGCCACAATTTCAAAATATTCAAACGGAATGCCTTCTTCCACATAAGAAGTTCCCCGAATCATCAGACACTCCTGATCCTTTGTCTGCAAAAGTTCCTGTTCCTTAGGGCTTGGTGTGACGACCAGAATCTCTTCTTCGCTTTTCTGGGTCACATATCCGAATTTTTCACGGATCAGTTCATAGGACGAACAGTGTTCCAGATCTTCCTTTTCCACACCTTTTACTTTTTCATAAACCATGTAGGTACTTTCTATGGACTTGGGAATACCCTCTATCACGCGCAGTTTTCTCAAAAAAAGGACAGGAGTCCCCAGGGAACTCTTCAGCATCCGACTGATAAATCTGTTTGCTTCTTTGATCTCCAGATTCAATATACGATATTCAAATGTTAATCCTTGTTTTGTAAGTGCTTCCGAAACAGACTGACAGACTGTTAGATCTCTCAGAATCGATATATTTTTTCCCTGCATGAAACCCTATTTCCCATCCCATTTTTTATTATTATAGCCCAGAATTTTCCTTTATTCAAGCACGTTCTCTCATTCCTGAAGTCCAAACACGTACTCCATATCGTGCCATTTTTCGCCGCCCCACACAGAAGCTGAGATTCCAAGATCTTTGTATCCCATCCTCTCATACATTTTTACTTTTTCATCCAGACAGGTAAGTACCACCCGTTTCCGTCCCTGCCCCTTCTCCCGTGCAAGATATCGCTCCATGATTTCTCTGGCAAGCCCCTGTCCTCGATACTCAGGCAGCACATCTAATCCAAGTAACATAATATTTTTTCCATTTTTATTATGAAGAGTAATATTCGTAAAGAATTCATCCCGAAATACATCTTCATCCGTGGCTATTCCATTCAGAAACCCTGCAATCTTATCTGTCTTTTTGTCAACCGCCACCAGAAATGTTTCCTGTGCCTGTGATGCCCGCTCCGCCATGGATTCCGGCGTACATGCTTCGTTGGACGGGAAACAAATATTTTCAATCTCAATTGTCTAGTCTGCTTCCTCTTCCTTTACATTACGAAATGTAAATAATTCCGATAATTCTGCTTTTGTCATTTTTCCGCCTCGTTTCTTGCCTCAAAAAGTGTTTCATACAAAATTGCCCCGACCATAAGAACCGCTCCGACTGCTGCCCACTTTCCAATCGTTTCATGAAAGATCAGATAAGACCAGATTGGTGCCATAATGATCTCTGACGAGGCAATTAAATTTGCATTTAATGCAGTTGTCATCTGAATTCCTCGCGTGTATAATACTGCTGCCACTCCTGAACACAGAAATCCTGCCACCACCAGAATTCCTGTCTGTCTGACGTCAAATACATCATGTGCAAAAAAGACCGCATATGTTCCTGTAATCAGAATACATATAATCTGCGAAAACAAATTCGCAGATACCGGATCGTTGTCTTCCATCGCCCCTAAATAGAACTGACCGCCAAACATAATACCAGATGCGAGAGCCAGAATATTTCCCAGCATCATTCCTGTGTTTATCTGCCCCGCAAAGAATATTAATATTCCTGCACTGCATACGGCCACTGAAATAATCTGCTGACATTTTAGCCTTCTTTTCTGGAAAATTCTATAATAGAACAATACAAAAATGGGCGAACAATACTGTAACACGATTGTATTTGCAACTGTTGTATATTTGTTTGCAAGGAAAAAACATATGGTCTGACCTGCTGTAGCCAACGCTGTCAACAGAATCTGACGATTCCACCGAATCGCAGACCCTCTGTTACACACGCGGAGAGTCAGCATTGCGACCAGAGATATTACCGCTGTCACAGTCATTCCGTGATACGTTACCATTTTGGTTACAATCCCAAGAAAGCTCCACAAAAATGCAGTTTCCAGAATCAGGATATTGCCAACCATTTGCCTGCTTCTCATAATAACACCTGTTTTATTCCTTTCAGATCAGCGATGTGATATGCTGCCTTTGACTGGTCAAAGCAGAAGCGTTCATCTTTTCTCGCCGCAACCGCAGCTCCTGCTGCCACGCCTGCCTCGATCCCATAGGTAGAATCCTCCACGATCAGACACTCTTCCGGCTTTCTTCCAAGCCTGTTCATGGTGATCTGATAGATCTCCGGATCAGGCTTGCTCATCACCAGAGATTCTCCACTGATCACGGATTCAAAATAATCCCGGATGTCACATTGATCCAGCATCTGTGAAATACAGTGCACCGGCGAAGAAGATGCCAGTGCGATCTGCAGACCCTGTTCTTTTAACCAGCGCAATATCTCTTTTACTTCCGGATACAATACCTCCGTAAAATCAGCGATATGACCGGACTGATAGATCTCCTCCAGTTCCTCATCAAACTGAAGGTCATCCAGCGGTCTTCTGGCCAGTTCATGCATCAGTATCCGCTCCGTCTTTCCTGACATTCCAACGATTGGGTACAATTCTTCTATTCTGATCCAGGGATATCTTTTTACAAGTTCCCTGTATGTACGTTCCAGATAAAAATATTCGCTGTCGATCAGCACACCGTCCATGTCGAAGATTACTGCCTTATACTTCATCTTATTGCCAGTCCTCGTCATTTTCCTCCTCACATCCTTCAAGATCCTCTTCGTTGAAAAAATCAACCTGTTTTCTTCCGTTTTCTATGATTCCTTCCAGAATTTCCTCCCAGGACATTCCAATGTTACGCTCCATCAACGTCTCGATCAGCATTGCAAGATTCGTTCCATATACAACTTTGATCCGACGATCCTTCATACTTTCCGGCACGATCGTATTAAACGGTGAGCCGCTTAACAGATCACAGAACACCAGAATATGCTCTGCTTCTTTCATCGTCTGCAGTGCTTCTGCAATATGCGCTTCCAACTCCGTCTTAGTGTCTCCTTCCGGAAAATCCACCCACACAAAATCATCCTGTTTTCCAAGGATCAGTTCTGCCGCGCTGGCAATACCGCTGGCAAAATGTCCATGTCCCAATACCATAATTCCTGTCATATACAATCTCCTCCTGAAAAAACAAGGGCAGATATTTCTCATACCTGCCCCGGTTGTGTTTACTATTTTGCCTTTGGATAATGAGCTAAAGATTCTTCAAACGGGTCAACTCCCGTATCAATATAAACCTGCTCAGCGCCTTTGGCCGCTACAAACTGAAATGGAACTGTATACATCAGCGGTGCAAGATATTTGTTTGTCTTTACACTGAATACCGCATCTCTCTTATCTGCATCCGGAATATCTTTACAGGTGATCACATGTACCCGCGGTGTATATTTTTTGTATGCAGTACGGAATTGAAGCATACGCTCATATTCTGCCTCGTCGGAACCGATCATAAGAATGGTCTGTTTCGGTCCGATTGCCATGGTCGGTCCGTGGGAATACTCCTCCAGTTCATATCCAAGAACCGGAAGTCTGAGCATCTCGCCTGCCTTCAGTACGCCCTCCAGCATGGATCCATAATCTACGCCATATCCAAGAACGTAGATACGTTCACTGTTGACGATGGATGCGTTATTTCTGTCATACCATGCCTCACTCTCATCGAGTACCGTCTGGAAATGATTTACCAGATCTGCAGCTTCCTTCAAAGTCTCCTGATACTGCTCTTCGGTGTAGATATTCTTAGCTTTTGCCACGCCGATCGCCCACAGATAAACACTCAGTACCGACACGGTATATCCTTTTGTCTCCGGCGGTGTCAGCTCATCGCCCACCAGCAGATGTACGGAGATATCTGTATTTTCAGTGATCTTGCTCTGCAGATTACCGGTGATTGCCAGCGTCAGATAACCGTTCTTCTTTGCATACTCCATAACCTCGCAGGTAGATACACTGGTTCCTGACTGACTGATTCCCACATACAGGATCTGATCATTTTTCAGCATTCCTGTCCAGTCCGGTTTCTCATAGTTCTGATAGACCGTCGGATACTGTGCACTTGCATCAATTCCTACGATATGTTTGAAATAGTAAGCAGCGATCTGAGATACATTGTAGGAAGTACCTGATCCAAAGAAAAATACTTTCTTAATATCATGTTTCTTAAAAACTTCCACAAACGGATCCACAAATACGTTCTGGTTATCCAGTGTATATTTCAGCACCTCCGGCTGTGATTTAATGTTTCCAAGTACAGTCTGTTTCATAGTTCTCCTCTTTTCTGATTCATTCTTTTATTTCAATAATTCAGTCACATCACGTTTTACGTCCCTCGGGGTATTCTGTATGTACAGTTTGACTCCCTTCTGAACCAGTTTTGAAAATGCTTCTTTCTCTTCCGGCGTGATAAATGTGTTCTTATCGATCTGTGTTGCTCCCGGACGGTTGGACATATTTCCAATGGTAATATAAGGAACCTGATATCCGGCTTCTGCCATCCGCAGGATTGGAACCGGGCTGTTGCAGAGAATCATCACTTTGATTCCTTCATCAATTTTTCTTATAAATTTGTCCGCCGCTTTTGCAGATCCGAAAATGGACAGTTTACAGTTCTCCGGCATACCAAATTTCAAAGTTGTTTTTCTTGTCTCATCATTTACAATGTCGTCATCAACGATTGCGATCCTCTGGAGAGAATACTGCGGGATCCAGTATCCGCATACCTGTCCGTGAATCAGTCGATCATCAATGCGTGTATCTAAAATTGCCATACGCGCCTCCTTATGCAGAGATCAGTCCAAGGATTCCCAGCACAAAGCCAATTACCACGATTCCTGCGATCACATACTGAACTTTCACTTTCTTCTTAATTGCTCCATATACACCTAATGTGCATGCCAGCGGAAGCAGCTTCGGCATGATCTGATCCAGATAATCCTGAATGATGATTTCACTGCCGGAAAGTGTGAACTGAAGCGGGCAGTTGATGCTTACCCACATCGCGATCATACAGCCAATGGACATAGCTCCGATAATGCCTGCACAATGAGTAAACAGTGCCATTCTACCGGTCTTCTCCATCTCGCTTAAGATCTGTGCACCTTTGTTGTATCCAAGATCCAGTGTGATCAGACGGGTCAGCACATTCGGAATGTTGAATACCAGCAGCAGAATAAACGGTGCGATCGGGTTGCCTTCCTTTGCAAATCCAATAGCCAGTGCACATGCCAGGATACGGATAATGCCCCAGAAGAAAGTATCACCGATACCGGAAAGCGGTCCCATCAGAGATACTTTGATGGCATTGATGGTTGATACATCAAAATTCGGATCTTCCTTTGCGCTCTCCTCCATGGCGATGGTGGTTCCCATTACAAACGGTGATGGAGCTACGGTCATGTTAAATGCTGCAATATTTCTGTGCATTGCGGCTTTTAATCCTTCATCGTCATTTTTATATATTTTTCTCAGAAGCGGCATGATCGCATATAAGAATCCAAGACCTTCCATTCTCTCATAGTTGAAAGAACCTAACAATGTAAAACTTCTCCAGAATACGCCTCTGAAATCTTTCTTTGTAAATCTTCCTGTCGTTACTTCATTATTTGCCATGTCTAGTCCTCCCACTCATCGTCAGCAGCAGTGTTTGCAGCCACTTTTGCTGTTCCCTCATTGGATCTCAACATGAAGATGATCCATGCTACTGCAACTGCGATTGCCGCAATCGCAACCATTGTAAGATCAAAACCAACATAAGCTGCCGGAATAAATCCTAAAATGAAATACGGAATCAGTCGTTTCTCCATAATGATGTTTAACAGTAATGCAAATCCGAGACACGGAAGCAGTGCAGCTACTCCGCCAAGTCCGGTATTTATCCAATCCGGCATGTTGTTTACGATGCCTTCAATCAGCTCATTTCCGAAGAACATAACGATAAATGTCGGAATTGTGTAAGCTAAAAATGTACAGATACCACAGAAATAATGACACCAGCGGATTCCTCTGAAATCCAGTGCGTCGATCTTCTTATCTGCTGACAGCATCACACCTGAATAAGCGGACATCAGCAGCGTGTTCAGGAACTGCATGATAACTGCAACCGGAACACCAAACAAAATTGCGGTCTCAGCACCTGTACCAGTTGTAATTGCTACTGCTGTACCAATCGTACCACCTATACCAATATCCAACTGAGCAACCGGACCAATTCCAACGGCACCCATCCACATTAACTGGAGCTCTGCTCCGATGATCAGACCAGTCTTTACATCCCCCAGAACCAGTCCTACCAGAAATCCCGTTACAATCGGCTCACGAAGCTTGCATTCTCCAAGCCAGTCGCCTTCACATCTGCTCACACCTGCGATGATAGCAATCAATATTGCCTGCACCAAACTCATAACCATTCCTCCTAAAATTATTCTTCCTCTTTCGCGAATCGGATCAAGTGGTATATTATGCGTACCACTTGATATTTATATACCACACCAGTTAGCAGATTACAATACTTTTTCACTCATTTTAAGGATTTTGTCTATTTTGTCAGATTTTACCTTTAAAAATTAGGAAAAATGCCCATGCCCAGTATAAGTTTCCATTTTCACGACTATACTGTTATTAACCTATTTTTCCCAGAACAGGAAGGAGGATACAGATGAGACAAAAGCAGGCAGACGCGCCTCCCGATACCAGGAAACAGCAGTTAATGGAAGATCTGCGCCGTACCAAATGTGCACTGGACCAGGCCTATTCCAATTTTGAAAATGTAGTGGATCCTGACTTGATAGACTGCTCCATCTATGAACTGAAAGCAGTGCAGATGCGCTACCGTTTTCTTCTGAAACAGGCAGAATTACTGGAAAAAGCGACTTAGAGATCCGTTGACTTCTTTTTCTTCCTGTGCTACTCTTAAGACAATGGTTTTTTATGCTATAATTTACGAAAACAGAGGATAAGCAAATGGAAAAGAAAAAGTTTTATATGACCACAGCCATTGCCTATGCATCCGGAAAACCGCACATCGGAAATACCTATGAAGTTGTACTGGCAGACAGCATTGCCCGTTATAAGAGATTCGAGGGTTACGATGTATTTTTCCAGACCGGAACCGATGAGCATGGCCAGAAGATCGAGCTGAAAGCAGAAGAAGCTGGCGTCACTCCGAAGGAATTCGTTGACAATGCCGCAGATCAGATTAAAAAGATCTGGGATCTGATGGATACTTCTTATGACAAATTCATCCGCACCACTGATGAAGATCATGAGAAACAGGTACAGAAAATCTTCAAATATATGTACGACAAGGGAGATATTTACAAAGGTTCCTATGAAGGAATGTACTGTACTCCCTGTGAGTCCTTCTGGACCCCGTCCCAGCTGGTAGATGGAAAATGCCCGGACTGCGGACGTGAAGTACAGCCTGCAAAGGAAGAGGCTTATTTCTTCAAGATGAGCAAATATGCTGACCGTCTGATCGAGCATATCAATACGCATCCGGAGTTCATTCAGCCTGTCTCCAGAAAGAATGAGATGATGAACAATTTCCTTCTGCCGGGACTGCAGGATCTGTGTGTATCCAGAACCTCCTTCACCTGGGGCATTCCGGTCACCTTCGATCCGAAGCATGTTACTTATGTATGGCTGGATGCACTGACCAACTATATCACCGGTATCGGCTATGACTGTGATGGCGACAGCACTGAGAACTTCAAGAAACTGTGGCCTGCAGATCTACACCTGATCGGTAAGGATATCATTCGTTTCCATACCATCTACTGGCCGATCTTCCTCATGTCTCTGGATCTGCCGCTTCCGAAGCAGGTATTCGGACATCCGTGGCTGCTGCAGGGCGACGGCAAGATGAGTAAGTCCAAAGGAAATGTACTTTACGCTGATGAACTGGTTGATTTCTTCGGTGTAGATGCTGTCCGTTACTTTGTACTTCATGAGATGCCGTTTGAAAATGATGGTGTGATCACCTGGGAACTGATGGTAGAGCGCCTGAACTCCGAGCTGGCAAATACCCTTGGCAATCTGGTAAACCGTACAGTTTCCATGTCCAATAAATATTTCGGTGGTGTAGTAACCAATACCGGTGTAGCGGAAGATGTGGATGCTGACCTGAAGGCAACCGTTCTTGGAACTCTCACCAAGACCACCGAGAAGATGGATCAGCTCCGTGTGGCAGATGCCCTGACAGAGATCTTCGCACTGTTCAAACGCTGCAACAAATATATTGATGAGACCATGCCTTGGGCACTGGCCAAAGATCCGGAGAAGAAAGACCGTCTGGCTACTGTTCTCTACAATCTGGTAGAAAGTATCAGCTACGGTGCTGCTCTTCTGGAGTCCTTTATGCCTACCACTTCCAAGAAGATTCTGGCTCAGCTGAATGCAAAACCAAGAACCATCGATCAGATGACTGAATTTGGTCTCTATGAGTCCGGCACCAGAGTAACAGAGACTCCGGAGATCCTGTTTGCCCGTCTGGATGTCAAAGAGGTTCTGGCAAAAGTAGAAGAGCACAAAGCTGCTCAGGCTGCAGAGGCTGCTCAGAAGGAAAATGTCATTGATATCGAAGCAAAAGAAGCTGTATCCTATGATGATTTCGCAAAACTGCAGTTTCAGGTAGGTGAGATCCTTTCCTGCGAAGCTGTTCCGAAAGCTGATAAGCTGCTCTGCTCTCAGGTGAAGATCGGAAGCCAGGTACGTCAGATCGTATCCGGTATCCGCAGCACCTACAGCCCGGAGGAGATGGTTGGCAAGAAGGTTATGGTTCTTGTAAACCTGCAGCCGAGAAAGATCCGCGGACTGGTATCTGAAGGCATGCTTCTGTGCGCAGAAGATGCTGACGGCAAGCTTTCTCTGGTCGCTCCGGAAAAAGAGATGCCAGCAGGCGCTGAGATCTGCTAATTCTATAAAATAAAAATGAAGCCTTCGCACATATTTTTCAGATTCTTGTCATATAGTTTTCTGATCATCACTGTGCGGAGGCCTTTTTTATGAAAAACAGGAAAAAACTTCTCTTTATTTTATTTCCACTTCTGATCCTGCTCATCTTACTTGGGCGGATTCTTTGCCAACCCTCCTTTTCCACCTATACATTCCGGCTTTTCCGTCAGGAACTGGCACAGGATACGATCACCCTGCATTATACCTTAAGCGATCCAGAGGCTTATGGTTTTAAAAATATGTCCGCCTCATTAGGCGATTTTACATATGCTTCCTTTCAGAAAAGGATTCAGGATCTGAAAGACCAGCAGGTCTCTTTGCAGAATTTTCTGGATCAGGATCTAAGTGAACAGGATGCCATGACCGCCGAACTTCTGGACTGGTGGCTTACCGGTCAGATAGAGATGGAAGATTTCTATTATTTTCAGGAGCCGCTGGGACCAACACTTGGTGTACAGGCACAGCTTCCGGTACTGCTGGCAGAATTTGCTTTTCGGAAAGAAGCCGATGTTGAGCTTTATCTGAATCTGCTAAAACAATTGCCCGATTATTTTGCACAGATTATGGATTTTGAGCGTGAAAAAGCCTCCCACGGTATGTTCTTAAATGGAGAATCCCTGGATCAGATCCTTGCCCAGTGTAATGCCATGCTGACAGTCGATGAGCATCATTTTCTGATCACATCCTTCTCTGACCGGTTGCGGGACTGCTCTTTTGTAAGCGACAGCCACCGGACTGCCTACGAAATCCGCAATCGGCAGATTATTAACGATTGCGTAGTTCCCGCCTACCAGTCTCTGATTACTTCTCTGGGCCAATTACGTTCAACACAGAATCAGGCACTTGGGCTTTATCACACTCCCGGCGGTCTCTCCTATTTTGAGCACCTGCTGAAATACACCGTAGGAACGGATCTTACAATCTCCCAGATCAGCCGTCTGCTGGATGATCAGATGGAGACCGACTATGAGACAGTCTATGCGGCGATTGAAGAGGGGATCGATCTGTTGGAGCATGATTCTGTCGCAACGGCAGACTCTGATACAGCGAACTCAAATGCTTCTGGCGACATGGCTTCTGCACAGACTGCCTCCGACGCTTCCAGCCCGCTCTATATCCTTCTTGATCTTCAAAAAAAGATCAATGAAGATTTCCCCATGCCTCCAGATACGAATTTTCAAGTCAAGACAGTTCCAGACTCTCTGGCGCCTTACCTAAGTCCCGCCTTTTATCTGACACCACCAGTGGATGCCACTCAGGAAAATACCATTTACATCAATCCTTCACAAAATACGGATGGGATCACGCTGCTCACCACACTGGCTCATGAAGGTTATCCTGGCCATCTCTATCAGCATACCTTTGAACAACTGGATTCCTATGATCCGATCCGAAGCCTTATCTATGTGGGCGGTTACACAGAAGGCTGGGGATTATACAGTGAACTCTATGCCTATGATTTTCTTGATATGAACAAGACCAAGGCAAATGCCTTGAGGGCATTATCATCTCTGAACTATGCCATCTGCGCAAGCCTGGATCTGTCCGTACACGGCATGGGCTGGAACGAGGCACAATGCGTCAGTTACCTTGCCTCCTTCGGGATCACCGACACCACACAGATCCACAAGCTCTATCTGCAGCTTCTGGAAGAGCCAGGCAACTATCTGAAATATTACCTTGGTTACCTGGAGATCTGCAAACTAAAAGAGAGCGCGCTCGCACTCTCTTCTAACTGGTCTTTATATGATTTTCATAACTGGTTCCTGACTACCGGACCGGCTCCATTTTCCATTCTCACCGAACACTTAGAGGACCTTGAAATATCCCCGAAGCTTCTCAAGCGCATGAGCCAGGACTTCCATCTCCTGTCCGTCCAGCCCTTCCATGACGGTCGAAACCATTTTCTGATGAAACGCCGCATGCTTCTCGTAGGCTGACAACCCTTTATCTGTCAGTGACAGAAGCACCACTCGCTTATCCTGTGCACTGCGGACACGAGATACATACCCCTTTTTTACCAGGTTGTTGATGGCTGTGGTCAGCGTACCAACGGTCACTGCCATCTCACCGGCTACCGTAGACATATTTTTCGGTTCTCCAATCCCAATTGCATCAATAATGTGCATGTCATTGATAGAGATTTCCTTAAATATACCTGTGATCAGGGCTTTCTGCTCCACGTCCAGAATTTCATTAAATAACATGACCAACAGGTCGTTCAGCAAATTTTCCTGATTCACACTCATCTACGCTCACCGTCCCCTTTTTCTTGTCACAGTATAGCACAATTCGGACAGTGCCGCAATGATTGCTTGCAGGTAGAAAACTCATAAAAGCCCGGAGTATGGCATAAAAACAAGCTTATTCACCCTTTTATTTCTTGGACTCTGCCAGATCTTTATCTTTGTATCCGAACATCCAGGTCAGTGCAAATGCAACACCTGCCACAACAGTTGCAGAATAAAGGCCACCCATAATAAAACTTCCAATACCAAACGGAAGCGTAATCAACTGCTGAACACCACCGATAATTGCATTTTCAACCGCTTCATCTACAAGTTTCTGTAATGTTCTGTGCAAAGCATTCATGCTTGCTGTACTGCCACTCAAAATGTGATTAAATATACCCACATCGAGATAATGTAAGTTCTCGCGAACATTACTTACTGCTTCATTGTGTATGTTTTTGATTGACCGTAGTCATATCTACTCACAAGTTCATGTACACTCCACAGTCGTAAATTCCCGAAATAGCCTTCGGTACATACTTACATTTGCGTTTTAATTATGCAATGCTGTAAGTTTCTGCATCTCTCAAATTAAGTGCAGCATTGAAATCTCTGTCTTCGATATAACCGCACCTGCATTTGAAAATCCTATCTGAAAGTTTCAAATCTTTTTTGATGGATCCGCAGCAGTGGCAGGTCTTAGATGATGGATACCATCTGTCTACTACTCGAAGCTCAATTCCGCTTTCATTGCATTTAGCCAGCAGCTTCGCTCTAAACTCATAGAACTTCTGCGAAGCAACCGCTTTTGAGAGATGCCGGTTCTTCATCATGCCTTTTACATTTAAGTCTTCAATCGTTATGTAAGATGGCTTGATTTTTACCATCTCTGCGATTGTCTTGTTGATGTAATCGGTACGGATATTATCTATCCTATGGTGAAGTTTTTGTACTTTGAGCTTTTGTTTTTGTATATTTGCTCTTTGGGTGGCGTCTCCTTTCTTTAAATTTTCGTATTTACGAGAAAGACACCTTTGTTCTCGAATAAGTTGTCTCTCAAGTTTTTTAAGTTTTGCTGATTTGTTAATGTTTTGATATGTTCTGCCGTTTGATACAATGGCAAAATCTTTTAGTCCGAGGTCTATGCCAATCCCTTCGTCGAAATGATTGATTGTTTTGTTATCAGAGACCTCCACAAGAACTGAAACATAATACCTGTCAGCCTTTATTGAAACCGAACCGCTTTTAATCACGTACCCATCTTTGGTAGTTGGTATATATCCTTTTTCCTTGATACGAACCCAGCCAAGTGATGGAATTTTAATTCTATGCCTTTCACAATGGCAATCCTTCGGATTATTTTTTACAAAATACATCTTTACATCAGATTCGCCTTTCTTTTTGAAATTAGGAAAAGCACTTTCGTGATTGAAAAATCTTGTAAATGCGGTCTGCCCGTTATTTACTGACTGTGTTACAGCCTTTGAATATGCTTCCTTGATCCACGAATACTCCGGATGTTGTGGAAGATATTCGTTATTAAGCCAAATTCTAAATTTATTGCTGCTCATAAATTTTTTCCCATCTTCGTGGAGCTTTTTGTTATGAGCCAAATAGAAGTTATAAATAAATCTGCAAGTTCCTATTGTTTTACGAATCTTGGTTTTCTGCTCCTCTGTCGGATTTATTTCCGTCTTGAAGCTCTTTAGCAATTTCCTCATCTCCTTCTATCTGTTTTTTATACTTACGAAGTCCATACAACCGGCAAGAGAACACATGAAGAATTGAAACTATATCCTGCACAAGTTCTTCCTGTGGTGACAGTTCCTCATTATTCACTATCACTATAGTTGTATTGAACTTCATACAGAATTTTTCAAACCACTCGTACCCAAATCTGATGAATCTGTCTTTATGGGTTACCATTATGGTTTTGATTTTTCGTTTCATCACTTCATCTAATAATTCGTTCCACTTTTTGCGATTGTAATTAAGACCACTTCCATAGTCTTCAATACATTGATCTACAATGATGCCTTTCGCATTGCAAAACTGGCGTAGAAATGCGACTTGATTTTTCAAATCATCTCTTTGGTTCCTTGTAGATACTCTGGCATAAATAACTACCTGACGTTGGTCATTTTCGATATTTATACCTTTGAATTGTAGATACTGGTCATAAGTGTAATAACGTCTATCAGTTGGAGTTCGGTTTGCCTTTAAAGTTCCCTCCCTATCCCAGCGTTGCAATGTCTTAACAGACACGCCTAAAAGTTCAGCAAAATCTTTTGGCTTATAATTTGTGATATTTGATGTGTTCATAATACATTTGCTCCTTTGAGTATACTTAAACACATTTAATCACATTAGTCAACGCATTTATTTACTTAATATTCCTCCTTTCAGATCTGAACTCTGTCTGCAGATCAGCTCCGCATGAAGCGGATGATCTTCTCTCTTCTGATCATTCGGATGATCCATCCGATAAAGCAGCCTCTGTACTGCCAGCGATGCCATGGTCTCATTTGGCTGTGCGATACTGGACAGGGACGGATACAAAACCTCGCATAAATAAATATTATCGAATCCTACAATCCCCACCTGCTCCGGAACCCGGATCTTCATCTTCTGCAGAATTCCCATCATCTGCACTGCCCGCCGGTCATTGTAGGCAAAGATTCCGGTCTTTCCGGTGGTCTTCGCAAAATGTTCCTTCAATGCGGCTTCGATCACCTGTGAATCCTTAGATGAAATAATAGTCAGGTGCTTTCTGAACTCTCTGCATTCATTTGCCATTCCATCAATAAATCCCAGATACTTATCATCTGTGGTATTTCCAAAGAAAATATATTCTTCATAACCCTGTTCATGCAGATGTCGCGCCACCTGTGCGCCTGCCTCATCATGTGCCACATAAAAAGAATCAATTCCTGTGGCATGTCTTGTGATCACAACGGTTGGAATATCCAGGCGGCTGACCATGCCTCTCCATTCTGCCCCATTCTCATCTACCGGAACCATGATCAGTCCATCCACCCGGTAACGCTTCACAACATCCAGACACTCTTTTTCTTTCTCCAGATCATAATCAGAACTGAAGAGAATCAGACTGTAACCATCCTTTCTTGCTTCTTCTCCGATGTGTTTTACCAACTCCGCAAAAAAAGAGTTGGAAATGTCGGTCACGATCACACCGATCAGGCGGGTCTTGCTCCCTACCAGGCTCTGCGCCATTACATTTGGCTGAAAATCATGCTCTCTTGCACATGCAAGAACACGTTCCCGGATTTCTGGATTTACTGCTGTATTTCCATTTAACACACGCGAAACGGTGGGCTGGGATACCCCTGTCAGTCTCGCGATCTCTGTCATTGTTATCATGCTGCTTCTCCCTGTGAATGGTTGTAAATCGCTTTTTGATTGTTTGCTAAATGGTTGTGAATCATGTGTGAATACGTATTCACAACTTCTGTGCTTATAGTAACATGTCTATATTTTTCAGTCAATTAGCACTTATTCATAATATTGACTGTCCGTTTTTGTGCAGAATGCATCATCCCATTCTCGCCAACATCACGCTGGTAAAGATGCCTGCAAGAGTTGACAGAAGTGCTCCCGCCAGCGTCCAACGGGTCTTTGATACTTTGGCTGTCAGAAAGTATACACTCATGGTGTAAAACACTGTCTCCGTGCTGCTCATCATGATCGATGCGATCAGACCAATCTGAGAATCGGTTCCGTATTCTTTATAAATGTCCAGTGCCAATGATGTAGCAGCCGAGGATGAAAACAAGCGCACGATTGCCAGTGGAACCAGTTCCACCGGAAAATGGATCCATTGCGCCGGTACTGTCAGCAGCCTCGAGATCAGTTCCAGGAATCCCGATGCCCGCAGCATTCCCACTGCCACCATCAATCCCACAAGTGTGGGCAAAATCTTCAATACCGTATGGATTCCCTCCGCTGCACCCTTTACAAATTCATCATAAACAGGAATCTTTGCTGCCAGACCAGTGACAAGAATATAGACGATCAGAATCGGAATTATAAAATCAGAAATATAATAAAAGAGATTCATAAAAATCCCCCGGCAATGGAATCATTCTATTATATCCAATACCGAAGGGATTCATAACGGTTTTTCTTTATTTTCCAAGACAAATATCTTCAATCTCAGCCAGCCGGTCAATATAATAGTCAGCTCCTGACTGATCATAACCAAACCGGTCATCTCGCTTGCAGATAACGACGGTCCCTGCGCTCTCGGCTGCCTGCAGTCCAAAGGTAGAATCTTCCACCACATAGCAGTCTTTCGGCTCCACACCCATTTTCTTCATGGTATAAATATAAATCTCCGGATCCGGCTTACTGTGTACAAACTCTTGACCGCTGACAATAATATCAAAATAATCTGTCAGTTCCAATACTCCAAGATTCTGCAAAATCTTTTCCTTCGGAGCGGAAGAAGCCATTCCAATGTGAAATCCACTGGCTTTGAGTTTCTTCATCAGAGGATAAATGTCCTCATTCACGATTGCCCGCAGGTTAAGCGGATACTCCGCATTGACCTGGTCACGACCTTTATTATACGCTTCATAACTCATAACGAAGTCCGGTACATTTTCCTGAAATAGTTCGTACGTATCCTTTCGGTTTGATCCGCAGATCTGAAAACTCAATTCATCAGTTATCGTAAACCCGTTTCTCTCCATAAATATTTTAATCCGCTTCTGATACTCCGGCTCGGAATCAATGATAACGCCGTCCATATCAAATATAATATGCTTTTTCATGGCTGCTCCTTGTCCTCTATACTTTTTTACTCTGCTTGCATGTCTACTTATCATCCACTATAATAACAAATAATAATATGGCAGGCAATTATATGACTTTTATAACGGAGGATATTTTTATGCACATCAAAGAAAATGCAACTGGCTTCCAGCACATTGTCTTCCTTTCTTTGAAAACGGTGTGAAATTCTTTAAGATTCAAGGACCGAATAAAGAGACTGTAGAATTTAATCAATATGTATAATGTTGAGGTTTTATCATCACTTGCCAGGTGTCCTGTGAAACTTGTTTAAGTAATGTGATATAAATAAGTTGGAAAGACAGTTCAACAATAAAAAATGCTCAACTACTTACTTAAGTAGGTAGTTGAGCAACAATTCCGGTTTCAGAATGTGACCCCTGACACCAGGATCACATTGGCATAAGATGTCGTTTCTCCTGTTCTCACAACAGCTCGACTCTTCTTTGTAAGCTCTTTTAATTTTTCATGAGAAACATATGTCACTTTTATATTTGGGAAACGATGAAGTGTTTCATGCCATAGTTCCGGGGATACATCTTTCATCTCTTCTGCCAGAATAATTTCCTGCACACACAATTCTTCCAGAATCGTATCAAGAGTTTCCAGAAATCCTGGTGTTCCTTTTCTAAGCGCAAGATCGATTCGCTGGGTCTCCTGTGGAATTGGGAGTCCACAATCCCCAACCGTCAAAGTATCTGTATGTCCCATTTTTGCAATCACATATGACAGTTCTGAATTTAATAAAGCTGATTTTTTCATATGGCACCTCCTATTTTTTGGAGCCTTTCAACATTTTTGTATTCTTATAATCATCCATATATACAGCAATCAAAATAACGATTCCCTTACAAATGTACTGATAAAAACTGTCCATCTTCAACATATTAAGACCATTATTGATAAATCCAATAATAAATGCACCAAGTACGGTACCAGCAATTGCACCACGACCTCCAGCCATGGATGTTCCACCCAAAACAACAGCTGCAATAGCATCCATTTCCGCACCATTTCCTACAGCCGGCTGCATAGAACTATTGCGGCTAGTAAGTACCATACCTGCCATTCCAGCACAGATTCCTGATATAGTATAAATCAAAACCGTAATTTTCTTTGTATCAATACCTGCGAATAATGCTGCCTTCGGATTTCCTCCTATTGCATACATATGACGTCCAAATTTTGATCCCGATAAAAGCAAACTACTTATAATAACAATCAGAATCATATAAATAACCGGATATGGAATAGGACCAAGAGAAGCCCCACCGAAGTTCATATATGCCTGACTTGTCAAACGGATGGTTCCTGCACCTGTAATAACATATACCATACCTCTTAAGATATTTTGGATTGCATAAGTAACAATAAATGCAGGCAAATGTGTATTTGCAAGGATCAGACCATCTATTAAACCTGATACTGCTCCAACACCCAAACCTGCCAGCAGGCAGATTCCAAAAGGAATTCCCATCAGTGATAGGTATGCAGATACCATGCCAGACATTGCCATAACTGCTCCCACAGAAAGATCGATACCGCCAATGATCAGTACCAAAGTCATTGCGCAGGCAATAATCATATTGATGGATACCTGACGCGCCACATTGATCAGGTTCGTAGCTGTCCGGAAGGTAGGTGATGCGATAGACAATACAACAAATAAAATAATGAGAAAAGCAAACTGTCCTGCATACTGCATGAACCAGCGCCGAAATCGTTCTCCTGTTTGAATAGCTTCTTTATTTTTCATTGATAACACCTGGTCCTTTCTATTTATGTTTCATTTATCAAATGTTCACCGCATATCCCATGATTTTCTCCTGAGACAGATCTTCCCGTTCAAGAACTGCAGATATTTCACCACTTCTCATGACAATGACCCGATCACTCATATTAATGATCTCTGGCAGTTCTGAAGAAATCATGATAATTGCCATTCCCTGCTCTGCCAGTTGATTCATCAATTCATAGATTTCTGCCTTTGCACCAACATCAATACCTCTTGTAGGCTCATCCATGATCAGGATTCCCGGATTTGTTGCCAGCCATCTGGCAATCACAACCTTCTGCTGATTACCTCCTGATAAATTCTGTATCAATGTTTCTCTGGAAGCCATTTTAATAGAAAGCTTCTCTGTATAATCATCTACAATATCTTCTTCTTTTTTCCTATTTACAAATACACCCTGAATAAATTCTTTCAATATACGGATTGTCATGTTGAACCGATTGGACTGAAATGCAAACAGACTCTCTTCTCGACGGCTCTCCGGTATAAATCCTATTTTCTGCGCATAAGCCTGGGAAGGTTTTTTTATGTGGATTTCATTTCCATATAACTCAACAGTTCCAGCAGTCATCTCATCAAAGCCAAGAATTGCCTTGATTACTTCTGTCCGCCCTGCTCCGACTAATCCAGAAAATCCAAGAATTTCGCCTTCTCTTAAATCAAAAGAAACATCCTTCACATAATTGGATGATAGATGCTTTACTGACATTACGACCTTTCCAGGTTTTCTATAAGTACGGGTGTAATAATTGGTCATCTCACGTCCAACCATAAGATTTACAATTTCTTCATTGGTCACATCACTTACATTTGCCACTGCTACAGACTGTCCATCACGAAATACCGTTACACGGTCACATATCTGCTCCAACTCAGAAAGTCTGTGTGATATATAGATAATTCCAATTCCTCTTTTCTTCAAAGACCGGATATTCTCAAATAATGCATCAATCTCTCGATCAGAAAGTGAAGATGTAGGCTCATCCATAACGATAATTCTGGCATTAAAAGAGACGGATTTGACAATCTCCACCATTTGCTGCTGTGCGACCGTCAACTCAGCTACCTTATCTTCTGCACGGATTCCTGTCAGCCCTAGATCATCAATAAACTTCTGTGCCATCTCGTACATTTTTCCATAATCGACCATTCCGCCCTTCACTGGCTCCCGATTCAGGAAAATATTTTCCGCCACAGACAGATACGGCACAAGCACCAATTCCTGATGAATGATATTGATTCCCGCCGCCTTTGCATCTTGGATTCCATGAATGCCTGCATCTTTACCATCAATCAGGATTTCTCCCTCATCCCTTGTATAGATACCGCCAAGGATATTGATAATTGTTGATTTTCCTGCACCATTTTCTCCAACCAGTGCCATCACTTCGCCTGCTTTCAGCGTAAGATCAACACCCTTCAGTGCATAAACACCGGGGAAGCGTTTATGTATATTTTTCATTTCCAGCAAGTATTCTTCCACGGCTGTCCCTCCTTTATGAAAAAACGCATGCCTCCCGTATGGTCAGGCCCATCAGAAAGCATGCGCTCTTTTACTCAGACTACTTTACTCATAACCGTTCTGTGAAATTAGTCCCAGCTCTCAAGATCATAATCTTTGATGTTATCAGAGTTGATCATCCACATCTCAACCTGAGCTTCTTTATCTACAGTCTCACCCTTTGCAAGTTTAATTCCTGCATCCAGGGAAATCTTTGCAAGGTCAACCGGGGAATATACCATGGTACCGGTCATCTGTCCATCAGCAATAGACTGTTTTCCTGCCGGAGATCCATCAAATCCAATTACAATACAATCAGCTTTGTTCATCTGTGCACAGGTACCATAGCAGGTAAGTGCAGTATTATCATTCAGGCAAAGGAAAGCACTGATTTCCGGATTACCGATCAGCATATCTTCTGTGTAAGAAGCGATCGCGGAAAGGTCTGTACAGTCTTTCTCAACGATTGTTACATCGTCTCTTCCTTTATCTTTCAGAGCATCTCTCATACCAGTAAAACGATCTGCGATAACAGACAGCTGTGAATAATTCAAAGCACCAAGAGTTGCGTCTTTCTCAAGCTTCTCTGCCAGATATTCACCTGCAGTATAACCAGCAGTATAGCAATCTGCAGTTACGAAGCAGTCAACCATATCCTGATCTGCTTCATCAACCTTAGAGTCCGCATTGACGATCTTAACACCTGCATCTTTTGCAACCTTCAAAGCATTTCCAAGTGCTGTATAGTCTGCTGGAAGTACAACGAGTACATCAATCCCCTGTGCCACAAGGTCTTCAATCTGAGATACCTGATTTGCCGGTGTGGAGTTCGCATCTGTTACAGCAACCTTCGCTCCTGCCGCTTCTGCTTCTTCCTTAAAGGTGTCAGCAAACTGAACTGCCCATGTCTCTGTCTGGTTATGCATTGCAAGTCCAATAAATACTTCGCCGTCATCTGCCGCAGCTTCATCTGCCGCATCGGTTACGTCTTCTGTTGTGGTCTCTGCCGGTGCATCTGCAGATGTGTCTGCTGTCTGACCACATCCAACCAAACCAAAACACATGGTTCCAACAAGTAACGCTGCTACTAATTTTTTCATAGTACCCTATCCTCCCAATTTTTTTGTTTGATACTATATTTTAGTATATGACAGTTCCATCCGTATCATATACCAGTTACCTAAAGCTTTTACTTCTTCAGAAACGCACAGATCTGATCTAGCGCTTCAAATGTTTCTGAATAGGTTCTTAAAATAAATGCATGAGGCATGCCTTCATAGACTTTACACTCCACCGGTACTCCTGCATCCTTTAACCGTTTTGCATACATCAGTCCGTCATCCACAAGTCCATCGCATTCTGCCTGAATAAACAGTGCTTTCGGAAGCCCCTCCAGATCATCTGCAAGAAGCGGTGATGCATATGGTTTACCTGCGTCTGCTTTGATATCTTCAAAATAGGAAGTCAGAACTGGCGTCGGATGTTCTTCTGTTCCGCATACAGAGCCATATACTTCCAGTGATTTCTTCTGAACTGCCTCTGCTGCATCCGTTACCGGATAGATCAGAATCTGTCCGTATACCTCGAATTCCTTCCGGTCTCTCGCCATCAGTGCCATTGCCGCTGCAAAGTTGCCGCCGCTGCTGTCTCCACATACAAACAACCGATTCTCTACTATTCCAAGCTGTTCCTTATGTTCAATTGCCCATTTGCATGCCAGATAACAATCTTCCAGTCCCCGCGGAAACTTATATTCCGGTGCAAGTCTGTATTCCACATTGATTGCTACCACTCCTGCTTCTGCTGCCAGATAGGATGGTACATAATCATGGGTTTCCACACTGCATGTCATAAATCCTCCGCCATGAAAAAACATCACTACCGGTAATGGTCCTGTTGCATTCTTTGGCCGGTATATTTTTACCGGTATCTCATATCCGTCTTCCGCAGTAAAGGATTCATAATGCTTTTCCAGTTTGTCATCTTTGGAATACGGCTGTGTGATTCCATGATAAAATGCAGCCTCTTCTGTCACGATCTCTTTTCTTCTTGCCGGATCAAAACCTGTAAAGAAATCCGGTTCCAGATTCACCTTTGGATTTAATGACCCGTATTTAATTTTCAACAGCGTTTCAAACTTTTTTTCCATATTCCTTCCCTCCTGCCTTTAACCGGAACTGCGTACTCTCATTTCATATGGCAATTCCTTTGAATATAACGGTTCCCCATTCGTAATATGCCGGATCAGCATCTTTGCTGCTTCTTTACCCATTTCATATGCTGGCTGTGCAATTGTTGTCAATGGCGGTGATAAATATTTTGCAAACATCACATCATCCAATCCAACAATTTTTATATCCTCTGGTATTTTCCATCCACCTTCTGATAATGCCTGTATGGCTCCTGTTGCGATCAGATCATTTCCGCATACCAGACCATCTATCCTGCAGATTCTGCAGATTTTCTGGATTCCCTGATATCCGGTCTCCTCATTATAATCATTTTTAAAAATCATGGCTGAATCGACGGTTCTCTTATATTGCTTTAATGCTTTTTCGTAACCTTCATATCGATAGTCCCGCTCTTTACCAAGATTGGCAGATATAAATGCAATTTTCTCACAACCCTGTTTAATCAATCTGCAAGTGGCATCATAAATCGCTCCCATACAGTTCACATAGATCTTGCCAATATTTTTTGAATTGGTATCAATTCCTCGGTCCACTACTACAACCGGTATATTTCCAATCAGTTCCTTGGAAAAGACACTTTCTCTCGTTGTCTGTGTAAAAATAAGACCGTCTACCATCTTCGACCGAAGGAATGAGATACAGCTTTCTTCTCTGACTACGTCATTATCTGTATTACAGAAGACAACTGCAAATCCGTATTTCTTTGCTTCATCCTCGATTCCTCTTGCAATCTCCGGGAAAAACGGGTTACTGATGTCAGGAAGTACAAAACCGATGGTATTGGTCTTTTTTTCTTTCAGTCCTTTTGCAATCGCATTGGGACGATATCCGCTGCTCTCTACTAGTTCCCGGATTCGTTTTCTTGTCGCTTCGCTGATATGTTCATCTCTTCCGTTTACAACCTTTGAGACTGTTGCAATTGATACGCCTGCTTCCTGTGCCAGTTGCTTCAAGGTCTTTTCCATTCGTTTGTCCCTTTCCAGTGCAAAGGTAAACGTTTACCTTACCTTACTTAGCAGTTTCATGAAGAAACTGCTATTTACGTAATCGTTTAACTTGATTTGATAATATCACATTTACCATTCCGTTACTATTCACAATTTATCCAAATTTATTTTCAGTATTTTGTGTGTTTTAACGGTAAAAGGCATTCTTTTTTCCTGATAAGAAATAGAAGCCATTGCTATAAGATCATAAAAATTCCCACTAACTAAATATAGCCGTCATGTTCCTGGCAAGTAAAATGACGGCTATATATGGGAATTGTATGGCATATGTTTCCGAGGGCCTGAGGGTTTGCCCTCGGAAATCAAGGTACTATCTTTACTTTTTATTTTTCTGTTACTTAAAACTTCAGCATCACTTTGACTACCGGCTCGGTACGCTTATCAGCCATCTCCATAGCAGCAGTAAACTCTTCGATCGGATAGATCTTAGAGACCATCTTCTTGCTATCGATACGGCCTTTCGCCATGTTCTCAACTACAACTTCATAATCTTTACGAACATACATGTTTGATCCAATCAGAGACTGCTGTTTTACCTGAATCATGTTGTACGGGCAACCAGTTCCATTTGGAATAACTGCGATCTCGGAGATCACGCCACCTTCTTTGGTGCATTTTGACGCGCTTTCCACAACCGGAGCATTACCAAATGCAAGGAATGTAATATCAACACCTTCACCATTGGTCAGCTTCTTAACTTCTGCTTCCAGATTCTCTTTCATACTATTGATGGTATATTCGCATCCCAGTTCTCTGGCCATTTCCAGGTTATAGTCTACAACATCGGCTACGATGATCTTGCTTGGGTTGCAAATCTTAGCACTTAAATATACACCAAGTCCGATCGTACCTGCTCCGATGATCAGAATATTCTGTCCGATAGATACGTCACGTTCACGAACTGCATGCATACCAACTGCGATTGGCTCGATCAGAGCACCTTCCTCAAAGGAAACATCATCGCTCAGATGTACAACTGTTTTCTCTGGAACTACTACATACTCTCCAAAAGATCCGCTCCAGTAGGTAGCACCCAGAATTTTCTTATTTTTACAAATATTGTATTTCCCAATACGACACTGCGGACAATCGCCACAGCCATACTGCGGCTCTGCGGTAACTCTGTCACCGACTTTTACGCTCGTTACATCGGATCCCACCTCAACAACGATACCTGCAAATTCATGTCCGGAAACCAGCGGCGGAACTCTCCACGCATGTTTTCCATGATAAGCATGTACTTCTGATCCACAGATTCCTGTCACAACCACTTTGATCTTTACATCCGTTGATTTCTCAATCTGCGGTTCCGGTACTTCTTTAAAATATGCCTTTCCAGGCTCTTCAATAAATCCAGCTCTCACCTTACGGATCCTCCTTTTACCTTACCACTCACCTTTGGCAAGCTCAACAATATTCTCAACAGTGATTCCGTTGATTGCCAGAAGTCTCTCATACGGAGCAGACTGACCAAATTGATCCTGAATACCTACACGTTTTACTTTACCTTTGCCTGCCTCTGCAACAACTTCACATACAGCACCGCCAAGTCCATTGATGATATTATGATCTTCTACGGTAATGATCTTACCAATGTCATTGATACATGCTTTTACTGCATCAACATCCAGTGGTTTGATGGTGTGCATATCAAGTACTCTTGCATGGATGCCTTCTGCTTCCAGTTTCTCTGCTGCTTCAATCGCCAGACGAACGGTATCTCCGTTTGCGATAATCGCTATGTCTTTTCCTTCTTTTAACTTATTGGCTTTGCCAATTTCAAAGGTTGCGTTCTCATCATAAATCACTGGAATAGCATCTCTGGTAAATCTTAAGTATACCGGTCCGTCAAATTCAGCTGCTGCTTCAACAAGACGACGTGCTGACCAGTAATCTGCAGGCATAATGATCGTCATGTTGGGGAGAGTTCTGAGAACACCCATGTCCTCAATACACTGATGGGATGCACCGTCATTTGCCGGAGTAACTCCACCATGAGAGCATGCAATCTTAACATTCAGCTTCGGATAACAGATCTCCTGTCTGATCTGCTCACACATACGAAGAGAACCAAATACTGCATAAGTAACAACAAATGGAATCTTTCCGCAGGTAGCAAGACCTGCTGCAAGACCTGCTGCGTTCTGCTCAGCAATACCAACATTCACATGCTGCTCCGGGAAAGTCTTTGCAAACTTGGTAGTCTTACAAGATTTTCCGATATCTGCGTCTACAACATAAATGTTTTTATTTTTTCCACCCAGTTCAACAAGCTCATCTCCAAGGCCATCTCTGGTTGCGATTAATTTCTTTTCCATCCTAGATTCCCTCCTCAAGTTCTTTCATTGCAAGGGCATACTGCTCATCATTCGGTGCCATGCCATGCCATGCCAACTGATTCTCCATGTAAGATACGCCTTTACCTTTTACGGTATGAGCATTGATGAATTTCGGTTTTCCATCTTTTGCTGCGTGGATCTTGTCAAAGGTTGCCATAATCTCTTCCATGTTATGACCATCGATCTCATAGGTATCATAACCAAATGCATCAAATTTCTTGGTAAAATCAAGCTGCGGCATAATCTCATCCGTTGTGCCATCAATCTGCAGTCCATTATTATCAATTATGATTACCAGGTTATCCAGATGATATCTGTATGCAGCCATAACTGCTTCCCAGATCTGTCCTTCATCTGCCTCGCCGTCACCAACGACAGCATATACCATGTAATCTTTTCCATCTCTCTTACCTGCCAATGCCATTCCGACTGCACAGGAGAGTCCCTGTCCCAGAGATCCTGTAGAAATATCAATACCTGGACATTTGTTCATGGACGGATGTCCCTGAAGTTTGGAGCCTTCTTTACGAAGTGTATGAAGATCTTCCTCCGGGAAGAATCCAAGGATACCAAGTGCTGAATACTGAATCGGACACACATGTCCTTTAGAAAGTACAAAACGATCACGATCCTCCCAGCGTGGGTTCTTCGGATCCACATTCATCTCTCTGAAGTAAAGGTCTGCCACGATATCTGCGATAGATAAAGATCCTCCCGGATGTCCTGACTGCGCCTCATAAATCATAGTTACAGCTGTCTTTCTGAGCTGTTTTGCCTTTTCTTTTAATTCGGCCGCGCTGATTGTTTTCATTTCTTCTCCTCTCCTTTTGCATCCAACATACTTACATGGGATGTTGAAGCTTAAAAAAATTTGATTTTGTATGATAAGAGTTCCATTCAGATGCCAGGACCCCCTCCTGGCCATCTGAATATTTCTCTTGCTTCAAGTTCCTATCCAAGCAGATTCGGCAGGAACATTGAGATTATAGGTACATAAGTTGTAAGTAACAGTGCCGCGATTGATGCTACAATGAATGGGAGAACTGCTATGGATATCTCTTTCAGTGAGATCTTTGCAATACCACATCCAACATACAGGTTTACACCTACAGGCGGTGTAACCATTCCGATTGCCATGTTTACGATCATGATACAGCCAAGGTGGATCGGATTGATTCCAAGTGCTGTAGCTACCGGAACCAGAATCGGTACCAGAATATAGCATGCGGAGTTTGCATCGATAAAACATCCGGCGATCAGCAGGATGATATTAACGATCAACAGGAAGATGTACTTGTTACCGCTGCTGACGGAGATCAGTACGTTACTTGCCTGTGCTGCCAGACCGGTTACGGTCAGGATCCATGCAAACAGACTTGCGGTTCCTACAATAAACATAACGACTGCTGTCTGAGATACAGAATCTGCAAGGATTCTCGGAACATCTTTGAAAGTGATCGTTTTGTAGATAAACAATCCTACAAAAAGTCCATAGATTGCAGATACTGCTGCTGCCTCAGTCGGTGTGAAGATACCACCATAAATACCACCTAAGATGATAACTGGCATCATCAGTCCCCAGAATGCATCTTTGAAGGACTCCCATCTCTCTTTCCAGGTTGCCTTCGGCAGAAGCTGTAACTCACGTTTTCTGCTGACCCACATCATGGCAACTACCAGTAATACTCCCATGAGGATTCCAGGTACGATACCGGATGCAAACAGAGATCCAACAGAAGTACCGGTGATAGAACCGTAAATAACGAATGTAATACTAGGCGGAATAATGATTCCGATTGCTCCGGCTGTAGACATCAGGGCCGTTCCGGAAGCTTTGTCATAACCTGCCTGAACCATAGCCGGGATGATGATCATACCAAGTGCTGCTACAGTTGCAGGACCGGATCCTGAAATTGCTGCGAAGAAACAGGAAACGATCACACACACCAGTGCCATACCACTTCTCTTGTGTCCCACAAGGCTTCGACAGAAATTAATCAGTCGTTCAGAGATACCGCCCTCTGCCATAATGTTTCCACCAAAGATGAAGAACGGAATGGCAAGAAGTACGAATTTACTTGTCGATGAGTACATATTACTCGGTACCATTGACAACGGTAATTTTTCATATAACAAGGTGATGATACTCGACATTCCAAGTGACAGTGCGATCGGAATGTTCAGAAAGAGTAACAGGAAGAATGAGCCAAATAAGATTAACGCTACCATATTAGTTCTCCTCCTTCATCGCTTTGAGTTCTTTTGCAGTCAACTGGAGATAACGGATGATAAGAACTGCGCCGCAGATCGGGATCCACATTCCATACAGCCATTCCGGCCACTGCATACCTGTTGTTTTCTGTCCTAATACATACTCCTGCTGTGCCATCAGGAATCCAAAGTAAACCAGCACAGCTCCAAATGCAATACCCAGAAGGTTACCAACGATCTGACAAACAATCTGAGCCTTCTTCGGCATCATATCTGTAAATAATGTCAATCCCAGATGTGCGCCTCTCTTTGCAGCTGTAGCCGCACCACCCACGCTGATGATCACCAGACCTACACAGGTCAACTCCTCTACGAATGGCATGGAGCTGTGCAGAATGTATCTAGCAAACACATTAATACAGGTCAGAATCGCCATTACAAATAATAACAATCCACAGAAATTATCTTCGATCTCGGCGAAAAATTTCTTCATTCTGTTCTTCTCCTCTCTTGATCTGCAGCCTGCATGTCCGCAGGCTGCAGTCTCGTTGTTTCCTGATTCCTTACTTATTCAACACCGAATGCTGCACAAGCTTCTGCGCCGTAGATTCCTTTGTACTCATCGATCAGCGGCTGTACAACTTCTTTGAATGCTGCCATATCATCTTCGGTAAAGGTATAGATCTCGCATCCATTCTCGTTAGTAAATTTGTCAACCAGAGTCTCTTCATTTGCAATGATCTCCTGGTTCATGGTCTTGGTAGCTTCCTCCACACAGTCACGGATAAGCTGCTGTGTATCCGGAGTCAGTGTATCGAATTTCTTAGCATTTGCCATGAAGGTGAATGCTTCGTATGCATGTTTGGAAATACTGATGTATTTCTGTACTTCCTGTACGTTCGCAGAATTGATAGTACTTAAAGAGTTGTCATGTCCATCAATCGTTCCCTGCTGAAGTGCAGTAAATACTTCAGACCAGGACATTGCCTGCGGAGATGCACCAAATGCAGTATAGAATGCGCTGAAGAAATCACCACCTGGGATTCTCATTTTCAGGCCTTTCAGATCTTCCGGTTTCTCAATCGGATGTTTGCTATTGGTCATTGCTTTGAATCCGTTATGAACTGCTCCTAAGTAGTACAGGCCTTTGGTCTGAAGTACGGAATCAATGTACTCGCCACCTGCTCCGTAGAATGCATCCTCAGCTGCCTGATAATCTGAGAAAATCCATGGCAATGTACTTACCATCAGAGTGTTATCAAGATTCGATATAATACTGGTGGAATGAACATCCAGATCTACAGTTCCATCGCAAAGCATCTCAAGTCCCTTGGACATATTTCCACCTGCTAACTGATCATTCGGAAATACTGTGACTGTTACTTTTCCACCTGATTTTTCATTTACCAGCTTTGCAAATAAATTTGCTGCCTTCGTATCATTTGCCTGATCGGTTCCATTACAGCTGAGTCTTAACGATACCGTGTCAAAATCACCCTCTACTACTTCTGCTTTTTCTGTGTCTGCTTCATCAGTTGCTGCTGAAGATGCTGAAGTATCTGTTGCTGTGCTTCCACCACCACATCCTGTTGTTGCCCCTACTACCAGACAGGCTGCCATTAATAATCCAATCACTCTCTTTTTCATTCCCCTTCTCCTTTCATACCAACATGGGATGTTCTGATGATGCTAGTGTACAACACCGTCCAGGCTTTGTCAATTCGCTTTATCATTTTTGTATATATTACACTATCTTATTTGTTTTACTTTGTTCAATTTTCATATATATCTTTGTTATGCAATTAACAATATCTCGTCATTATACCATATCAAGCATTTTTTGCACAAAATAAACACCAATGATCGCCCCCATTCAATACATTGGTGTTTACTTTTTCTATTATTTGTAAATATCTTTCCAGTAAAAATAACTGTCGTTGATTGCCTGATACAATGCATTCACATTGTCACCGTTGAGTTTTTCCAACAAATTCTTATGCGTAAACTCAAGATATTCTTTATCACCCTTTTCAATAACTTTCTCGATCGTCTTCTTTCTGGAAGCTCTGGTCAACTGTATGATCACATCATGGACAACCATTACTAATGAATTCTCTGTAGCCTCTGCAACTTTTTTATGAAACTCAATATCCGCTTCAAGGATTTTTTCTACATCCTCCGGTTCTCTTTTTAACTCCTTCAAAAGCTTATCACAGCTTTTACTGATTGCTTTATAGGATTCCGCTGACATTCTCTGTTCCATTAGAAGTGTCATGATTCCATTTTCAATAATTTTACGCAATCCTATCAAATCATCATATGATCCTTCCTTTTGAAGAATCACTTGATAAATCATAGGATTAATAATCTGTGTGGAAAATCCGTTGCACACAAACGTGCCCTCTGGTCTTCTGATCTCCAACACCCCATATGCTACCAGAATCCGTATCGCTTCCCTTACTGAGTTTCTTCCCACTTGTAGTTCTTCTGCAAGTTCTGGTTCCGTTGGAATCTTATCACCCGGCTTTAATTCCCCTTCTATAATGGCACCCGTTAATCTGTCAATGATAATCTGTACAACAGATTTACTGCTGACAGGTGCCAGATATCGTTTTTTACCCTCCAAATAAATCCCCCCTATTGTTAAATATAGTTATTGTGTATATTATACAATTACGGTCTGAGTATAACAAGCTCTTTGTCAATTTTTTCACCAACATTTCCTTCAGCAATGAATTTCTCTTCAAAAAGCAAAAAAATTTCCCTCAATTCTCCCCCACTGTGCTAAACTGGAGAAAGAGTTTTTTACGGAGGAAAGTTGTTATGTTATCATTTCAGAACGATTATCAGTAAGGCGCACATGAGAAGATCCTCAAGCGTCTGATGGAGACGAATCTGGAACCGCAGTCTGGCTATGGTTCCGATTCCTATACAGAGAGTGCAAAGGAAAAGATTCGGAAGGTCTGCGAATGTCCACAGGCGGATGTGTGGTTCTTAACCGGCGGAACCCAGACCAACCAGAATGTGATCGATGCCATGCTGCAGCCGTATGAAGGTGTGGTAGCTGCATCCACTGGTCATGTAAGTGTCCACGAGGCAGGAGCGATCGAATTTACTGGTCATAAAGTGCTGACCATTCCTCAGCATGAGGGCAAGATCTACGCAGAAGAGTTGGAGAGCTACTTACGAGGATTCTGGGAAGACACCGATCACGAACACATGGTATTTCCGGGCATGGTCTATATCTCCCATCCCACCGAGTACGGAACCTTATATACCCGTTCTGAGCTGGAAAATATCTCCGCCATCTGCGAAGCTTATGATATTCCACTCTATCTGGATGGTGCCAGACTGGGTTATGGTCTCATGAGCGACAACACCGATGTGACTCTTGGCGTCATCTCCAGCTGCTGTGATGTGTTCTACATCGGCGGAACCAAGGTAGGTGCACTCTGCGGCGAAGCCGTAGTCTTTACCAAGGATAACACACCAAAGCATTTTCTGACTCATATCAAGCAGCATGGAGCTCTGCTGGCAAAGGGACGACTTCTGGGAATCCAGTTTGATACCTTATTTACCGACGACCTCTATTTTCTGCTTGGCAGACATGCCATCGATATGTCCGAGCTGATGAAGAATGGTCTGAAGGAGCGAGGAGTTCCGTTCTATATTGACTCCCCGACCAATCAGCAGTTCCTGCTGCTGACCAATGAACAGGCAGAGCGGCTGAAACGTCAGGTGCTCTTCTCCACATGGGAACGACCGGATGAGATGCATACAGTGATCCGACTGGCTACCAGCTGGGCAACCACGGAAGAAAATGTGCAGAAGCTGCTGCAGGTATTCGATGAGATCATGTAACAGTTATGCAGCATCGTTTCAAAAATTTCTTACATAATACAAAACCGGGAGTATATCTTTTTGAAGATACACTCCCGGCGTTTTTATTCTACCATTTCTTAAATAATCGACTGCTCTTTATCCCTGTGCCAGCGCGTCTGCTGAGATCGGCTCGATGGTATAGGAATCATACTCTAATTCATTCTCATACCAGCCATCGTACAGAAGACCTGCGTTGACTACAAATTCCTGTCCGTCACAGATATCGCCGATAGACGCCGTCTGTGTTCCGACCAGCTGATCTCCGCTGTAATAGGATACCAGAAAGCTTGCCATACTCAGATCCTGACCGGTCTGATTTTTACATTTTGCAATGATCTGGTCTGTTGCGATCTTTGCCTGCTTTTCAACAATCAGTCCTGACGGATCTACTGCTGCTGTGCTGTCTTTTTTCATTCCGGTAAACAGTACTTCCAGATGATCATAGTCTCCAGGTGCCAGTGCCGGAGCGATCCGCATAATCTGCTCACCTCCTGCCATCACTTCACTGAAGCTCACACCCTGATAATAGTCCATGATCTCATCATCCGCATTGTAAAACAGGATATCCGCACTCACATAAGAATAACTCTGGTCAGACACATTTTTCAGAGTAAAGGTCTGATCTCCCAGATCCGTCTGTGCAATGTCATAAGTAAAAGCATCTGCCGCGATTGGTTTGTACATATAGATGCCATCCCCTTCGCCAGTCTCTTCCTCCGTAACATATGCATCAGGACTTTCCTGCGCTTCTGCCGTATCAACATCTGCTTTCTTATTGCTGCATGCAGTCATGATCAGTGCTGCTGCGGCCAGCATTGCCAGCAACATATATTTTCTTTGTTTCATGTTCAGATCCTCCTCGTGATAACTCTCAGAGCCGTATTTGCACGACTCTGAATATCATCATTATACACAAGAACTTTTTCCATGAAACCACATTTGCCCATTCTTAAGAAAAATTAAGGTGTCAGGCTTTGACTGTCAGAACTTCTGTATCCTTCGTAGCCGCACCTGTTCGTACTTCACCGATCTCTTCGCAGTCATCTGTGTTGGTCACCACAACTGCCGTTGTCACCGGATAACCTTCACCTTTGATAAGATCCATATCAAACTCTGCCAGCAGATCACCTGCTTTCACCTGATCGCCGGTCTTTACCTTCACATCAAATCCTTTACCGTTTAATTTAACCGTATCCATTCCGATGTGGATCAGCAGTTCCACCCCATGTTTGCTCATAAGGCCAATGGCATGTTTGGTATCAAAGACGGTTGTCACTTCGCCGTCCACCGGTGCGTAAGCCTTTCCTTCCGACGGTTCCACACCAAAGCCTTTACCCAGCATTTCTGAAGAAAATACTGCGTCCGGCACTTCTGACAGTGGAATAACCGTTCCGTTCATCGGGCTTTTGATCTCCTCTCCGGAGCTCACCTGGGAGCTCACCTGGTCAGCCGCAGATGTCTGTAAAAATGCTTCCAGATTGGTTTTCAGTACCGCTACCTGCGGACCATAGATAACCTGGATTCCTTTTCCTTTCAGGATCACACCTCTGGAACCGCTTTGTTTGAGCAATGCTTCCTGTACTTTCTCAGGATCTTTGATGGTACAGCGAAGTCTGGTGGCACAGCAGTCCACATCTTCAATATTGGCTTTTCCGCCCAGACCTGCAGTGATCAGTGCAGAGACTTCTGCTCCCTTCACACCGGATTCCTTTGCAGCATTGTAATCTGCTTTGGTGTACAGTCTGGTCTCTGTATCCTCATCTTCCCGGCCCGGAGTCTTCAGATCAAATTTGAGGATCAGGAATTTGAAGATACCGTAATACAACAGGAAATAAATGATTCCCACCGGAATGATCCGAAGCCAGCTGGTCTTTGCATTTCCCTGAAGGATACCGAACAGGAACAGATCCAGAAGTCCGCCGGAAAATGTCAGTCCGACAGCAATGTTCAGAATATGAGCGATCATATACGCTGCACCTGCCAGGATCACCTGTACTACAAACAGCATAGGTGCTACAAACAGGAAAGAAAACTCCAGCGGCTCTGTGATACCGGTTGCCATACATGCCAGTGCTGCTGAAAGCAGAAGTCCGCCTGCCTGTTTTTTCTTCTCCGGCTTTGCAGTCTGGTACATAGCCAGTGCCGCACCCGGCAGACCAAAGATCATAAAGATAAACTCACCGGAGAAATACCGACATGCATCTGCGCTGAAATGAACGGTAGACGGATCTGCCAGCTGGGCAAAGAAAATGTTCTGTCCGCCTTCAATCATTTTTCCTGCCACTTCCATGGAACCGCCCACTCCCGTCTGCCAGAACGGAAGATAAAATACATGATGCAGTCCAAATGGGATCAGTGCACGTTTGATGATTCCGAAGATCAAGGTTCCCAGATAACCGGTTCCTGTTACCAGTCCGCCAAGTGCATAGATTCCGTTCTGAACCACCGGCCACACAAAGAACATGCCGATACCTACCAGTACATATACAACCGTGCTGATGATCGGAACAAAACGGCTGCCGCTGAAAAATGCCAGCGCACTTGGCAGTTCAATCGTATAAAACCGATTGTGAAGTGCCGCTACACCAAGTCCTACAATAATACCTCCAAAGACACCCATCTGCAGTGTCTGGATACCTACAGAGCTGGTGATAGTTCCCTGAAGAACAAAATCTGCGATACTTCCATCATCCAGGATCTGTCCGCTGTTGACCAGCATAGCATTGACTGCCGCATTCATGGTGAAATAAGCGATCACAGCAGAAAGAGCTGCAACCTCTTTTTCCTTTTTGGCCATACCAATGGCACAGCCTACTGCAAAGATGATCGGCAGATTGTCAAACAATGCGCTTCCAGCTTTGCTAAGTACAGTCAGGAACATATTTAATATGGTTCCCTCTCCCAGGATTGCCTGCAATCCATACGTATCGATCATAGTTGCATTTGTAAAAGAACTTCCGATTCCGAGCAGCAGACCTGCTACCGGAAGCACAGCGATGGGCAGCATAAAAGAACGGCCTACCCTCTGTAAAACTCCAAAAATCTGATCTTTCATTTTTTCCTCCTGTTAATCAACGTGCATGGTCACACGTTTAATATGCACGGTCAGGTAGACTACCTCTTCTTCACTGATCGCCACCTTATAACATTCGCCCAGATGCTGTCGGATCATCTGCGCACATGCATAGCTCTTCTTGTATTGATCCCGGATCATATTCCGAAACAGAAAATCGTCATCATCCGGCATTTGTTTTGCCTGCAGCACCCGGGCTGCAAAGAATTTCAGATGCGTGATAAAACGTTCATAGTGAATCGATTCCTTGTCGATCTTAATAGAGAACTCCGATTCCACGATCGCGATAATATCATTGATCAGTCTGGGAATATCAAAGGTCACATCCATCTTCGTGTCATATTCCGCCGTGATAAAATGAAGAGCGATAAATGCCGCTTCATCCACGGGAAGCTCAATCCCCAGCATTTTTCTTAAAATGCTTAAGCTCTGCACACCCACCTTGAATTCAGACGGATAATACTGCTTGATCTCCCAGAGCAGCGGATTGGTGAACTGGATCTGATTCTTATATCTGTCAATCGCACCATCAATATGGTCGATCAGTGACAGATAGATGGTCTCCTTTAACCTTTCACCCAGCATGCTTTTGGCATACTCAATGATCTGATCTGCCGCCTTGATATGTTCCAGTGGGATGTCCTGGATAATATCCACCAGCTTCTGGTTTTCCCCGGCAGAATTGAGCCGGAAGACCTTTTCCACCTTTTCATTCTCAATGGGCATACCTGGCTTTCTCCCAAAACCAAGGCCGCGACCCATAACTATGATCTCTCTGTTCTGTTCATCCAGAGAAGTCACGATGTTATTATTCACGATCTTTATGATTTTCATTAAAATTTCCCCCGTGTCAGGCATACAGGCATTTTTCATAGTGGCCATCTACAAAATGATGTCGGGGTCAAAAGCCCCCGACTTTGATGCCTACGGATTGCTTCGTGCTACGCACTCCCACAATCCCTGGCATCATAAAATAAAAAAACCAACCGGAAAGAACGCTTCCGCTCTCTCTCAGTTGGTTTTGCCTGCTTTGCCAGTAACAATCCAAAAATATTTTCTTTTTGAAACCTTTAAAAGCATAACAAATATGTTTTTATACGTCAATTGATATATTTCACAAAAAAGCAGTCCTCATTTTATGCAATATACCATATAGTTTCTCACTGTTTCTGCTTCATGCCTTGACCCTTTCCCTGGAATAGTTTATAATTTTTTAATACTTAACCAATAGTCAGATTGTGGAGCGCAATCTGGCTGATTTATTGTAATGCAAAAGGAGGTGACACCCAACATGAACAAGGAAGAAACACAGATGATGGCATTTCAGCTGATCGGATTCGCCGGAGATGCCTTTTCTCATTTTTTCCAGGCGATTGACGCAGCAAAAAAAGCTGATTATGAAGAAGCCGAACGGTTGATCCAGGAAGGTAAAAAATCCATGAAGGAAGCCCATGATGCACAGACGGATCTCTTATCCGCAGAAGCAGACGGAAAGGATCTGGCTTACAGCATTCTAATGGTCCATGCGCAGGATCACCTGACCATGGCACTGATGTATGAAAGACTGGCTTCTGAGTTTATCTCTGTTTATAAAGAAATGAATGAACTGAAGGGAAAGCTTATCAATGAATAAAGAGTTTTTATGGGGCAGTGCTACTGCCGCTTATCAGTGCGAGGGCGGCTGGAAGGAAGGCGGCAAAGGCCTTTCTAACTGGGATGTATTCTGCCACAGTGAGAAGAACAGTGTCAATCCGGTGACCGGAGATGTGGCATGCGATTTTTATCATCACTATGAAGAGGATATCCGTATGCTGGCTGAAGGCGGACAGAATGCTTACCGTTTTTCTATTGCATGGACCCGGATCCTGCCGGATGGTACCGGTCGTAAGAGTCAGGAAGGCATTGACTTTTATCACCGTGTCATCGACACCTGCCGAAAATATCATGTAGAACCGCTAGTAACCCTCTATCACTATGATCTGCCGGAATCCATCTACGAAGCCGGTGGATGGGAAAACCGCAATATCGTAGAACAGTTCGTGGAGTATGCCCGGATCTGCTTTGAGGAATATGGACAGAAAGTGAATTACTGGGTCACCATCAATGAGCCGAACTACGAGACTCTCTGCTGTTATGGTTTTGGAAATTATCCGCCAAATGTCAAGGATCTTGGCAGACGCTGGAGAGCTATGCATCATATGCTGCTGGCAAGTGCCCGTGCCGTTGCAGTTTTCCGGGAATTAAAGCTCCCGGGAATGGTTGGTCTGGTCAGCGACAGTTATCCAATCGCAGTTCTGACTGACAATGAGGCACACAAAAAAGCAGCCCACATGGCTGATCTGTTCTTTAACCTCTGCGTCAATGACGTATGCGTCAAAGGTGCTTATCCTCAGGATTTTGTGGATCAGCTGAAAAAGGATGGCTATGATCTTTCTTATATGAAAGAAGAAGATCCCTCCATATTTGCAGATGGATGTGTTGACTACCTTGGTATCAATGCCTATAACCGTTATATTGCGGAACCGGCAGACGGTCCGGAGACCAATCTGGGTGTCAATAACACCGGTGATGGCAAGAAGACCAAATTCCAGATTGGAAACTGGTTCAGCCTCGGAGAAGACAGCGAGATGGAGAAGACCCCCTGGGGTATGGAGATCAATCCACGTTCCATCTATGATCTTCTGATGGATCTGAAGCGTCTTTATCCACAGATCCCTGTGATCATCACAGAAAATGGAGTGGGAAACTACGATGAAGTGGTAGATGGTCAGATCCACGACCAGTACCGTATTGCATATCTGGAAGGCTATGTAGACTGGATCGAGCGTGCTATGGAAGACGGATGTACCGTCCTCGGTTATTTTGTGTGGTCCACAATGGATGTCTACAGCTGGATCAACGGATATAAGAAGCGATACGGACTCGTATACATTGACTATGATAGCGATGACCTTGTAAGGATCCCCAAGGACAGCTATTATTGGTATAAAAACAAAATACAGAATAGGAGAAAAAGCTTCAATGGAAAAATTCACAGCATTTATTGAAAAACACATTGCTCCAATGGCGAATAAGCTGGGTAGAAATAAATATGTTGTTGCACTGCAGAATTCCTTCTTTGCAATGATCCCGTTTATCACCGTTGGTGCACTGGCACTGGTACTGATCAGTCCGCCTGCAGATTATACAACCATGGATCCTGGTGTTGCACGTTCCCTCATGCAGGGATGGCAGGCATTTGCTGATTTTACCGGCCCTACCTTTAACTTTATCAACATGGTAACCATGAACCTGCTTGCATTCTGGATCGCTCTTGGAATGGGTCTGAATCTGGCAAAACATCACAAGATGACTCCGGCTATGCCGATCCTGGTTACTACCATGTCCTTCCTGATCTGGGCTACTATGAACCCGGACGGAAGCCTGACCTTTGATTACCTTGGAGGAACTGGTCTGTTCGTTGCACTGGTTGCATCGATCCTGTCCTTCGAGCTGTACAGAACCCTGACTGAGAAAAAAGTCGGCCACATCGATCTGTCTGGTGCAGGAGTTCCGCCTGCACTGGCTGATTCCCTTGGAAACCTGCTCCCGGTTGTGATCATCTTCCTGATCTTCGGTGTATCTGGACAGATCATCATGAGCATCACCGGTGCTCCGCTGCCGGAGCTGATGACCATCCTCATGTCCCCGCTGCTCGGACTGGTAGACAGTATTGGAGGAATCATCTTCCTGGCTGTTCTTGTCATGATCCTGTGGTGGTTCGGTATCCATGATTCTGTTATCACCGGACCGCTGGATGTATTCCTTATGAGCAACTACAGCGCAAACATGGCTGCATTCGCTGCCGGAACTGCTGCTGTATCCCTGCCGTACATTGTAAATGAGCCGTTCTGGTGGACTTTCATGACCATCGGTGGAAGTGGTGCTACACTTGGTCTTGCTGTTCTGGCAGCAACCAGTAAATCCAAACAGATCAGAACCGTCGGAAGACTGGGACTGATCCCGGCGATCTTCAACATCAATGAGCCGTTGATCTTCGGTCTGCCGATCATGTACAACCCGACTCTGTTGATCCCGTTCGTAGTCGCTATGCCGCTCAACGGTGTCATCACTTACATCTGTATGGCTACCGGTATCGTATCCAAATCCTTCGCTTACGGCGGATGGAACATGCCGGCTCCATTTGGAGCATTTATCGCAACTCTGGATGTGAAAGCATTCATCCTTGCAATTGCTCTGATTGCCATTGATGCACTTATCTATCTGCCATTCTTCAAAGTATATGAGAAGCAGAAGCTTGCAGAAGAGACAGCTGTACCTACGGAGGAATAAAGCATGAATATCGTTATGTTATGTAACCTGGGAATGAGCACCGGTATGATGGTGAAGAAGTTGGAACAGGAAGCAGCTAAGAGAAATCTGGAGGCTACTATTCAAGCATATCCTATGGTAGAACTGGATGAGCATCTGGACGGAACCGATGCGATCCTCCTCGGACCGCAGATCCGTTTTGCACTGGATGACATCAAAAAACAGGCTGGTTCTATCCCAGTCATGGCAATCGCTCCGCAGGATTTTGGCACCATGAACGCTGCCAAAGTTCTGGACGAACTGATGAAACTGATGTAAGTAAATACTGATTCGTTCTGAAAGATCCTCCGGCTGACAACTGTCAGCCGGAGGATCTTTTTTGCATGAATAGACAGAAGATCACGCCCACCCCGGTACTGACCATGGTTGCCACAATGGCCGGTCCTATGATCGCAGCAGGGTCCACACTGCCATACTGACTCCGATAAGCGATGATATTGACCGGGATCAGCTGAAGCGAGGAAATATTCAGGACCAGAAACGTACACATCTCGTCACTTGCCGTACCTGGTGGAACCACTCTGGACCGCGGTCTCATGACTCCTTCCTTTACAGGGCTAATATCCTCTCTGTGCCGGTCCTCTTCCAGTGCTGACAATTCTTCCATAGCTTTTAAGCCCGCCGGAGTTGCTGCCCAGCCAAGCCCCAGTACGTTCGCAATACAATTGACAGCAATCTGCTCCAGAGCCGGATGTTCTTCTGGAATCCCCGGAAACAGACACCGAAGTGCCGGTCGGATCCCTCTTGTCATGCGTCCGATCAGTCCCGACGCACTTCCCACCTGCATCAGTCCCATCCAGAACGACAGGATTCCCAGCATGGTAATACACAGTGATACCGCTTCCTTGGCGGAATCCAGTGCTGCCTGCGTCACTGCCGGGATTGTTCCGTGAAATGTTCCGTAGATAATCGCCATCAGCATCATTCCTGCCCACAATGCATTCATAAAAATACTCCCATAACACTGTTATTAACAGCTTACGGGAGTATCCACATAGTTATACATATATTTTGTATTATTTTCCACTGTCAAAAATCCGTTTTCAACAGCATTTTGTGGGTTTTCCACACTATCCACACAGTTATCCACAATTACTTGTTTATTACTATCCAAGCGGCACTACATCTTCCACTGTCAGCAGGTCTCCAACCACTTTGAATTTCACATCAAACCCGGCAAAGGAGACCCCATAGAGACGCTCCGGATCCTGTACATAGGCCGGTCTTGGATCCTGAGAGAGCACGCCGATTACTGCTTTTCGCTTCTCTTCCGGGTAGCGGCTCAGAAGCTCTTCCGGAAATTCCACCTGCAATGTATGCACCTTTGTCTGACTGGTATATCCTTCGGATGCTTCCGGGTGACAGTCTGACACCGGAATGTATGGCTTCATATCATAGATTGGTGTTCCATCCATCAGATCTGCTCCCGCCACATAAAGCTTCGGTCCTTTCTCCGTCTGCTCCACACGAAGCAGACGCACGCAGGAAAGCCCGATATCATTAGGTCGGAAAGGAGATCGGGTGGCAAATACACCCAGACGTACTTTACCTCCAAGCCGCGGCGGTTTGACCGTGGCAGACCAGTGTTCTTTTTTTGACTCCGAGAATTTCCACAGCAGCCAGATATGACTGAACTGCTCGATTCCCCGGATAATCTCCGGATTCCGATATTCCGGTTCAAATGTGATCTCTCCTGTCAGTCCCTCCACCAGACCGCTCTGTCTGGGGATTCCGAATTTATCAGGGAAATCCGTATGAATATGCGCAATAATCTTCATTCTAGTATCCATAGATATCATAAATCTCATCCATATATTTTCCAGGTTCTTTATATATGATCAGCGGCTTCTCCACCGTGATCCGTGGGCGCCCGCCCTTCACAGCCTCCAGTAAAACCATATTTGGCTCACGATCCACATACGGGTAGACCAGCTGCATCCGCTTGGGTTCCAGACCATGGGCACATAAGCCCGTCATGATCTCTGCCAGGCGAAATGGTCGATGCACCATATAAAACCGGCCGCCCGGCATCAGAAGTCCTGCAGCCTGGGATATCACATCCTCCAGCGTACACAATACCTCGTGTCTTGCGATAGCCTTCGGCTGATCTGGATTCTGTAATCCATGCTGTGCTGTCATATACGGCGGATTACTGGTCACCACATGACAGGAAGCAGCACCGAAGATCTGCACTGCCTCCTTAATATCTCCATTTACAATGTGAACCCGTTCCTGAAGATCATTGAGCTGGACACTGCGTGATGCCATATCCGCACTCTCCGGCTGGATCTCCAATCCAGTAAAGGATGCGCCCTTGCTTCTTGCTTCCAGCAGGATCGGTATGATCCCCGTACCGGTTCCAAGATCCACGACCCGTTCTCCTGGCTTTACCTTTGCAAACCCGGACAACAATACCGCATCCATTCCAAAACAGAAACGGCCGGGATCCTGTATGATCTTGTATCCATTTCTCTGCAAGTCATCCAATCGTTCTCCCGGCTTCAATTCTATATTCATATTTCCTCCAATAATGCCTGATAGATCTCTCTTTTTCCGACGCCCCGGTCCTTAGCCACACGTTTCATGGCTTCCTTCCGGTCCAGTCCCTGATCTTCATAGACCTTCATATGCTCCTGAAGGGACATTTCCTTCCAGGCATCCTGTGCTTCTTTTTCCTTTTCCTGGCGGGAACACCCCTGCAACACCAGCACATATTCTCCGCGGGGCTCATTTTGCTCATAATAAGCAATAGCCTGCTCCAGAGAAAACTCCTGTCCAGTCTCATGCTTCTTGGTCAGCTCCCGGCAGATTGTGAGATTCCGGTTGCCCAGATTCTCCAGAAGCTCCTTCAATGTCTTCTGAAGTCTGTGCGGAGCCTCATAGATCACTGTAGTCCTGGTCTCATCCTTCAATTCCTCCAGCACTGCTTTTCTCTCTTTTTTATCCGTAGGGAGAAATGCTTCAAAGCAGAATCTTCTGGTAGACTGTCCGGAGATCACCAGCGCAGTCACACAGGCACAGGCTCCCGGTAGTGCAGTCACCGGCACGCCTGCATCTCTGCACATACGCACAAGTTCCTCTCCCGGGTCAGAGATGCCTGGCATCCCTGCATCAGTGATCAAGGCCACATTCTGTCCTTCCAGCATCTGACGCACCAGGATCCGTCCCTTTTCTATTTTGTTATATTCATGATAACTGGTCATGGGAGTATGGATGTCAAAATGATTCAAAAGCTTGATACTGTTTCTCGTATCCTCCGCTGCGATCACATCCACCTCATTCAATGTCCGCACCACCCGGTAAGTCATATCTTCCAGATTACCGATGGGAGTTGCACACAGATACAATGTTCCGGTCTTATTTGTCATTTAACTTGGATTTTCCTTCTTTTTTCTCCAGCGCTTCCAGTTCCTTCAGCTCTTTGTCCTGGAAATCATGTCCGTGGTTCTGATTCTTTCCGCCCTTTTCTTTCTTGCGTCTTGGCTTGAATCTCAGTTCTTCCACTTTGTATTCACGGATCTCTTTTTCCTCATTTTCCAGAGTAACGATCACTTTAACCAGCTGACGGAGCACATTCACCGAGCTTACTTCTCCCTTACTTCCATCACGGGCAGTCACATAATCACCAATGCCCGGCAGACGGCTGTTCAGATCCTCGTAGGTCTCCTGCTCATGCTTGAGACAGCACATGAGTCGCCCGCACACACCGGAGATCTTGGTCGGATTCAGAGACAGATTCTGCTCCTTTGCCATCTTGATCGATACCGGCAGGAACTCCGACTGATGGGTATTGCAGCACAGCGGTCTTCCGCAGATGCCGATGCCGCCCAGGATCTTGGTCTCATCACGGACACCGATCTGCCGAAGCTCAATACGGGTCTTGAACACAGATGCCAGATCTTTCACCAGTTCACGGAAATCAATTCTTCCGTCAGCGGTAAAGTAAAACAGCACTTTGTTATTATCAAAAGTGTACTCTGTATCGATGAGCTTCATCTCCAGCCCATGCTTCTTGATCTTTTCCTTGCAGATCTTAAATGCTTCTTTTTCTTTTTCCTTATTGGCTGCTGCCTGCTGGTCATCCTGCTCTGTTGCCATACGGATTACCGGCTTCAGTGGCTGCACTACACGGTCATCCTCTACATCACGGTTGCCAACCACCACATAACCATATTCCACACCGCGGGCGGTCTCCACGATCACATGGTCTCCACGGTTGATCTTCAGCTTTCCCGGCGAAAAGTAGTAGATCTTTCCAGCCTGACGAAAACGAACGCCTATTACCTTTATCATATCAGTTCTCCTTCATTGTCAGGAGAAGCAGTTCCATGGCCATATCAAAGTTTACATTTGCATTGAGCCTTACCTTTGCTTTCTCCAGCGCTTTAATAATACATTCCAGTCCTTCGTAGGAGCTGTCTTTTGCCTTGTCACGGATGCTGTTCAGTTCGTTGGAAAATACCAGATTATTTGCATCACAGGTTGCCTTGAACATGAGCACGTCCCGATACCATACGGTCAGAAGATCCAGATAATCCTGAATGTCCATCTTGTATGTATTGATCTTCTTAAGATCCTCCACCAGGTCGGAGGGTTCCATCTCAGAAATATATTTTACCATATGAAGTGCATGCTCAAGCATCTCTCCGAAGCTGTCAGACAAAGCCAGACGCTTTGCTTTTCCTACATTTCCCTGTGAAAATGCGGCGCAGATGTCTGCACGATAATCAGGGATCTGCAGTTCTTCCATCAGATACTGACGGATCAGTGGCAGCGGCACCGGCTTCATGGTCAATGTCACACAGCGGGACTTGATCGTCGGCAGCAGCATGCCTTCATTGGCGGTCAGCAGCATAATGATCGCATAGGCAGGCGGCTCCTCAATGGTCTTCAACAGAGCATTCTGTGCCTGCTGGGTCAGTTTCTCCGCTTCATCAATAATATATATTTTATATGGACTGCTATACGGTTTGATCTGAATATCCCCGTTTACCTGTCCGCGGATATCGTCTACGCTGATGCTTCCCGGCTTCTCATGGGTCACATAGATAATGTCCGGCTGATTGCCGCTCTCTGCCTGTATGCAGGAGTGACATTTCCCACATGGTTCAGATCCATGGGCTTCACACTGCAGCGTTCTGGCAAATATACCGGCCAGCATCTTCTTGCCTGATCCTTTCTCGCCTGCCAGAAGATACGCATGAGATACTTTATTTGCTTCGATGGCACTCTTCATGTGCGCAATCGTCTGTTCATGTCCTAATACATCAGAAAATCCCGGCATATTTCCACCTCCTCGTTATATTGTATCATATTAAAATGGCTTTTTGAATGAAAAGTTTAATCTCTTCAAGGCATGCGTTCATGTCTTTATTTTCAAATCGTCTGGTGATTCCGGCATTTTTAAGATTTTCTTCGGAAAAATCCTTCGCGTCTGCCAGAAATCTCCTGCACAGCTCTTCGTATCCCGGATGCTCCTGGGTCCGTTCCCTCTCGACAGCACGGATCAGACGCGTCCCGTCCTCCACTTCAATATAGACAGGGATCATCTTCTCACGGCCAAAATACTGGCACATGGCATTCCAGGCTTCCAGTGTACCGATCAAGCAGTAAGATTCCCTCTCCAGATTCATCTGTTCTTCCCACACCGTAAAGTATTTCCATACACCATAGACCGTATCATATGCCCGGATCTCGATCACCCGGTCTTCTTCCTGAAGACGTGCAAGTCCGGCTTCATCTGTAAAATGGTATTCCACACCTTCCTGCTCCCCTTCCCGCATAGGGCGGGTCGTGTAGGGGATCAGCTTCCGAAGTCCCAGTGACTTGTCTTCCATCAGATTTTTATAAATTGTATCTTTTCCTGAAGAGCTCTTTCCCATCAGGCATATGATCTTACCCATTTGTTATCCTCTCTCATTTATAACTTTTGCAGTCACTGAACACAGTACCTTGACTGCCCCCTCGTTAAATCCTTCCACCACAAGACCATCTGCAGCACATGCTTCCAGCCGTTCAATGATCGCTCTGCTCACCCGTTCACCCGGCGTCAGTACCGGAATCCCCGGTGGATAAGGCGTCACAAAACCAGCACTTATGGAACCTTCTGCCTCATATAATGACATCCACATGGACGGCTGCTCCTGCGCCTGTCCCATGGAAATGACCTGCTCTGTGGAGATCACTCGATCCTGCTGCGACACCAGCCGTCTGGACTTTTCCTGAACCTTGGATGCTTCCGTTCCCAGATCCGCATCAATCGCCAGCAGTGCCTGTCCGAACCGTTTCAGTTCATCCTCACCATCTGCCACAGTAGTGATCGCACACACATAGGTCAGCGCCGCCATCTCCAATTCAATATGATAGTTCTGCCGCAGGCGGTCGCTTAAGTTTTCTCCGGCCATGGAAGTATGCCGTACAGAGATCAGGATCTTACTCCTGTCCATCCCCGGCACTTCCAGCAGTTCCAGATGCTTCATGGATCCCAACATTTCCCGGAAATCTTTTAACCGTCCGCAAAAATCCTCAAATGCCTGTCTGTGTTCCCGCACCCAGTCCATGCACAGGTCCATACTGCTCATCAGAATATAAGAAGGACTGCTGGACTGGTAGACTGTCAGATAATACCGAAGCCGCTCCCTGTCGATCCGATTCCCATTAAAATGAATGAGCGCCGTCTGTGTAAGCGATGGCAACGTCTTATGAAGGCTGTGGATCACCACATCTGCTCCCGCTGTCACAGAATCCTCCGGAAACTGTTCCGAAAATGGAAAATGTGCCCCATGCGCTTCATCCACGATCAGCGGAATGCCTTTTTTGTGAGTGATTTCTGCGATTTTTCGCACATCAGACACCACACCGTCATAAGTAGGCGAAGTGATCATCACTGCCTGGATCGAAGGATCCTGCTCAAGCATCTTTTCCACATCTGCCGGGTCAATGGCTCCATTTATCCCCAGATCCCCCGTAGACTGTGGATAAAGATATTTGACATTAAGATCCCGCAGCATCACACCGTGATAAGCAGATTTATGACTGTTTCTTGCCAGAAGGATCGTTCCTCCCCGGCTTACACAGCCGCTGATGGCCGTCAGTATTCCGCAGGTACTTCCATTTACCAGATAATGCGTCTCCTCTGAATGATAAAGCTCTGCCGCCTGTTCCTGCACATGTTTCAGCACTCCTTCCGCATGATGCAGATTGTCAGTGCCCTCAATTTCAGTTATATCAATAAAAAACGGATCGCCCATCTCCCCGGCACCAAGTCTTCTCTTGTGACCCGGCATATGCATGGGAAGATAGTCAGAATCCGCATAATTTCTTAGTGTTTTTACTAATTCACTCATAGACCTACAACGAAAATACGATGATACCAATGACTGTGATCACAATAGAAAGAATCGTTCTCTTTGTGGGACGCTCCCCTAAGATACTCGCCGCCAGAAGAGTCACCCAGATGATTCCGGTAGCCTCGATCATGGGTGTTACCTTCAGCTCGATTCCCCGATAGGCAAATACATTCAGAACTGTCGTTCCGAACAGCAGTCCATATCCAAGGATCACTCTCCAGTTCAGAAATTTGGTAATAATGTTCTTATGTTCTGTCTCTGCTGACTGTTTCAGGAGAATCTGTGATGCTGATGCCACAAACACTGCCAGAAATGCCAGAATATAACTAATGTTCATCCATTCCATGCAAACTGATCCCCGCTATAATAATGATGCTTCCGATAATATTCGGAATCGTGACTTTCTCTCCAAACAATATGACTGACCATGCCAGGATCAGAATATATAAGATTCCTTTCCGCAGATATGCAGTGGTAAGCGGCAGCCATTCCAGTAAAAACTGCCACATGATCGCAAAGACACCCAGGCATCCAACTGCCAGCACATAAAAGATGATAAATTCTTTGGACATGGTCTCATAGGTGCCAGCGTATTTGATAAATACAGAACTTAAGCTCTGGATAACCAATGACACGGCAAGAAGACCCATGACCTTGCCACGGGATGGTTTTTTCTCTTCCTGCATCAGAAAATCTCCTCTCCCCGGTTCACTTCCCGGTCTATATCCACATCGCACTCAGCGCTGGCAGATACATTGTACATTGCCTTAATGACATACTGTGGCTCCCGGTTCATTCCCAGGAACATTCTTCCCAGATACTCACCGATCATGCCAAGGAACATAAAGTTCAGTCCGAAGAAAAATGTGATGGCACACATCAGAGATGGCCAGCCCATAGACATATCCGGCCGCATGAATTTCATTAAAAATACCACGATTGCCATGATAAAGCCCACACCAGCAAAGAAAAATCCTGCAATAGATGCCATACGCAACGGAATTACAGAAAATCCAAGTACGCTGGACCACAAGCGGATCAATTGTCCCAGTGTATAACCGGATTCCCCGACTTCTCTTTCAAAATGTCTGATCGGAACGCTGGCAATATTCTGTGTGCAGCGCATAAACAGTCCCAACAGATACGTATAGGAGCCCTTATACTGGATCGCATAATCTCTTACAAATTTCCGAACTAAAAAATAGCTGGAAGTCCGCACATCCTTCGGTTTGTTGATCATCATATTGATCGTCAGGTCATTGAATTTACTTCCCAGATTTCGAAACCAGTTATGTTTTTTCTCCGGGTAATAGCCATAGACCAGATCATAGCCCTGATCAAAGGTCTCGAACAGCTTGCCCAGCTGAGACGGATGGGTCTGTCCATCATCATCCATTCCGATGATCACATCTCCATCTGCATGACGCAAAGCTGCCATCAGTGCATTGTGCTGACCAGAATTTCTGGCAAGATCGATGACCTTCACATCCCGATGTTCTGCTGCCATTTTCCGCAGCACCTGTATCGTCTTTCCCCCATCCGGGGAACAATCATTGACCAGTACAAATTCCACATTTGCCCTTCCAAGTCTTACCATCTCTTCTCTGGTCTGATCCACCACATGCTCAATGGTCTGATCTGAACGATAACAGGGAATAACTACCGAATAAAGCATTCTGCTCCTCTTTTCTAACTCAATTCTTTGACTGTAATATAATATCCCAGTCTGGTGGAGCTGTCAGATACATGCCCCAGATGGGACAGATCCAGCTCACTGATCCGGTAGATCTCCTCCGGATGTTCTTTCTCATACTGTTTCATCTCTTCCACATCATCCATCGTGAAGAGGAAACGGATCCGTGCTTCTTTCGGACCGGTCTTTGGCACGATCTTCGGCTCTTTTCCACATGCCACATCCACGATCATTTCCATAAAATCATAACCGGTGGACAGCGGCACCAGATCAGAACCGATACAGTCTCCGCCCATACGGGAACCGATCTCAATGATCCGCACATCCCCTTCCGGCGTGATCCGAAATTCTCCGTGAGAAGCACCGTCTGTGATCTTCAGTGCATCCAGCGCCGGATACATGACAGAACGAACCTTTTTAAGCATCTCTTCTGACAGACCACTGGGCTGTACATGTCCGGTCTCAATAAAATGCGGAGCACCTGTGGTATATTTCTTCGTCACCGCCAGGTTGGTATGTGTTCCATGATAAGAGATGGTCTCATAACTGTACTCATCTCCCTCAATATATTCTTCCACAATGGCTTTCTTTTCAAAAGACTGCTCCACTGCTTCTTTGATCGCTTCTTCCAGCTGGTCATAAGCCGTAATCTTGGTAATCGCTCTGCTTCCGGAACGGTCTGTTGGTTTTACAATAACCGGGAGCTCCATCTCCATCAGTTCCGGTATCACCCGATCCACCTTGTAGAATTTCGGTGTGGGAAGTCCCGCTTTCAGAAATGCGCTTCTCATAGCATATTTATTCGTGGACAGTTCAATGCATTCCGGTGTATTTCCCGGAAGTCCTAAGCCTGCTGCCACTTTGCTGACGGTAATATTCGCAAGATCCGATGCGATGGTTGCCACTGCATCCGGTTTGATCTCTCTGCATTTTTCCAGGATCTCATCGATCTCCACAATGCTGACCGGATAAAAATGGTCCGCGGTCCGCTCACCGATGGAACCATCCTGCCATGCAAATACATGGGTCTCGAATCCCATCTCCTTTGCTTTCAGGATCAGCTGATTCTGAAAATCATTTGCTCCAATAATAACTATTTTTTTCATATACTGCCTCGTATTATTATTTATAGAAATTGAGCACCTGCTCTGCAATATAACGAACCTGCTCTTCTTTCAGACCATAGAACAGCGGAAGTCTTGCCAGACGCTCGCTCTCTTTGGTAGTATAGACATCTTCTCCATGGAACCGTCCAAATTTCTGTCCAGCCGGTGCGCTGTGCAGCGGAATATAATGGAAGACAGCCTGTACTTCATGCTCCTTCAGATAACTGATCAGTGCTGTACGCTCTTCCAGATCCTTTGCTTTGATATAGAACATATGGGCATTGTGTGTACAATGCTCCGGAATATGCGGAAGCTCGATCTTACCTGCATCTGCCAGTGGCTTCAGCAGTTCATAATAGAGATTCCAGCTATTCATACGATCATCAAAGATCATATCAGCCGCATCTAACTGTGCCATCAGATAGGCGGCATTCATGTCACCCGGCAGATAGGAAGAACCTGCATCTACCCAAGTGTATTTATCGATCTGACCGCGGAAGAATTTCGCACGATTGGTTCCCTTTTCACGGATGATTTCTGCCCGCTCCACATCTTCTGGATTCTTGATCAGCAGTGCACCGCCTTCACCCATACTGTAATTCTTGGTCTCATGGAAAGAGAGACATCCATAATCACCGATTGTTCCCAGAGCTTTTCCTCTATAAGTACTTAAAATTCCCTGCGCTGCATCTTCAATGACGATCAGATTATATTTTTTTGCCAGCTCCATGATCTTATCCATCTCACAGCTCACACCGGCATAATGAACCGGCACGATCGCTTTGGTCTTCTCTGTGATGGCTGCCTCGATCTTATTTTCATCAATATTCATAGTATCTGGACGGATATCTACAAATACCGGAACTGCTCCACGAAGTACAAATGCATCTGCCGTCGATACGAAGGTATAGGATGGCATGATCACCTCATCCCCTTCTTTGATATCAGCCAGCAGTGCTGCCATCTCGGTGGCATGCGTGCAGGAAGTCGTCAGAAGCGCTTTTGACGTCCCTGTCTTCTCCTCCAGCCATGCATTGCAGCGTTTGGTAAATGGTCCATCACCACAGATCTTATGATTCTTCTCTACTGCTTCTGCCACATATTTCAGTTCAGTTCCCACATAGGGCGGTACATTAAAATCAATCATTTTCTTCTCCTTACCGACGCAGTAATACCAATCCGCGTCTCATCATCATAGGTTCATATCCTTTATTAAGAAAAGCAGTCCCGAATTCTGTATCAAGAATACTTTCATAATAATCATAACAATAGATCACTGTCGGCTGTTTTTCCGGTCTCACCTCATAATATGTGAAGATCAACGGATCTGTCTCCAGTGTTTCCCATGTAGAATAGGCTGCACACTCTGCTTCTGTATTAAGATACATCCACGGTGCAATGCCCACCACAAATAATTTATCCTCTCTGGTCAGCTGCAGGTCTTCCATATCCTGCATTACATCTTCATAAAGAAAACTGTTCTCTTCTGAGGTATGAATTCCTTTTAACGGACCTTCTTCTGCTGCCACTGTCAGCTTTGGAAGCTTCTCATCTCCCCATACATAAGTCACACGCTGCCAGATCCCGCCTACAAACTGTACCGCGATCAGTACCGCCAGTACGGTTCCACATACAGCACTATATTTATGTGATTCTTGCATCAAAGCTGTATCATATCCATTCGGCTGCTTTACTGGCCAGCTCTCTTTAGCTGCCTGCATATGCTGTCCGATCAGCACCAGTGATGCCGCTGATGGAATCATACAGGATGCTGACATGGTCAGGATTCCTGTATTGGTTGCAAAATGCGCCAGTAAAGTATAGAACACACCTGGCAGAAACCACCCATAGAACACATAGCGGTCTTTCTTTTCTGATGTTACATATGCCAGCAATCCTACAAAGGTCAGCGGAACCAGCATATAGTTGATACCAACCATCTCCCAGCAGAATCCATAATAAATAATGTATCCACCGGCTGCAACTGCCTCAGTGATCATATAAAGCGCTCCAGAGACCTGTTTTCCGGCTTTCCTGGCAATCAGATATACAACCGACAGAATAGCTGTCAGATAAACCAGCCCTGTATAATACCGATGGATCCGGATAAAGTATTTCGCCAGCTTCTCCCAGAACGACTTCTGCCGCTCTGTATCCATCACAATATATTCAAAACATTCCAGGATCTCATCCAGGGTTCCTCTGGAAAATACGAACCAGACAAACACTAAAAGGATCAGAAATGCTCCTACACCCATAAAAAAGTAGGTTCTGATCTTCAGCGCATCGGGAATCCTCTGCTGACACTGCTTCCAGCTGTTCTTTGTGTGATGACTCCAGACTGCAGAACCCACACAGATCACTCCATACAGTAAAAACAGAATCACTACATACGGATTTGCCAGCACAGCTCCTGCGGTAAACATTCCGCACAGAATACACATGGGCACAGACAGATTCTCACTGCCCGCCAATGTCACCAGCACCAACAGTACAAAACCAAATGCCAGTGTATTATACGACATGCTGTTAATATTATACGGCGTTGTCACAAAATAGAATAATGCCGGAAGGATACGAATCCAACCGAATCGCTTCAGTCTGCAGAAACACCACACAGACACCAGTGCCTGAAATACCAGATATGCCATTCTAAAGATCAGTATAATTCCTTCGTTGGAATTATGAACCAGACGGATCAGCCAGTAGATCGGATAGGTAATCAATGCAAATAACTGCACATTATTCCACTCGTCCACCAGCATGGCATCCCCCTGGAAAAAACGATACACCGTGCTGATGTAAAAAATCTCATCATTTTTATTGAATCCAAAGAACTGTCTCCATGCAAACAGGCAGAATAAAACTGCCAGACAGACTGCATAGATTGCAGTTTCCTTTTTTATATGGATATTATGCCCCATTCAGGAAATCCTTTCCACTATTCAGTCAGCTCCAGTACCTGCTGAATTGCTTTTACACAACCCTCTATACCGATCAGACCGCTGTTCAGACACAGATCATAATTGGAAGCCATGCCCCATTCCTGATCTGTATAATATTTATAATGATTTGCACGGGCTTTATCTTTTTTCTTTAAGACTTCCGGTGCTTCCTCTCTGGTAATGTTAAAGTATTTCTCTGCACGTTCGATCTTGCTCTCATTATCTGCAAAAATGAATACATTAAGACAGTCTTCTCTCTCTCTTAAAATGTAATCTGCACATCTTCCAACGATCACACATGGTCCTTTATCAGCCAGTTCTTTGATAATACGATTTTGTGTAAAATAGATCTCATCCTGCAATGTCACACCGTTGTTGGTTGAAAATACATTATTGGCAAATGAAAGACTGCTGGCGATATTAAATAACAGACTGCCTGTCATTCTCTCACCTTTCTCAGCTACAAAACTCTGTGCAAATCCACTTTCCTTTGCAACCATATCGATCAGCTTCTCATCGTAACACGGAACACCCATTGCTTTTGCCAGGTTCTCTCCGATATATCTTCCACCACTTCCGTACTGTCTGCTAATGGTAACTATCTTTTTTTTCATATGATCCTTACCTCCCTGAGTCTAAAGATAGTTCTATTCTACCCTATTTTGCTGGTTTTGTCACCCTTTCAGCCCGTTTGTTAAGGTAAAAATAAGATTTTTGGAAATAAAAAAATCGCCACCTAACGCAATGTTAAATGGCGATTCATATTCATGAGGCATCGGGGATTCGAACCCCGGACAACTTGATTAAAAGTCAAGTGCTCTACCGACTGAGCTAATACCCCATTCTTTGCAGCAAGATCACACTTACATACAAAGTGCCCAGAGCCGGAATCGAACCAGCGACACGAGGATTTTCAGTCCTCTGCTCTACCAACTGAGCTATCTGGGCATTTGAGTAAATTATTACTCGAGTTGCGGGGGCAGGATTTGAACCTACGACCTTCGGGTTATGAGCCCGACGAGCTTCCAGACTGCTCCACCCCGCGACGTTATTAACTTGTTGATACTGTGGATAAATGTCTTATCTACAATGGATGGAGGTGGATTCGAACCACCGAAGCAATTTGCAGCAGATTTACAGTCTGTCCCCTTTGGCCACTCGGGAATCCATCCATAATGGGACCTATAGGGCTCGAACCTATGACCCTCTGCTTGTAAGGCAGATGCTCTCCCAGCTGAGCTAAGATCCCATTTATTAAATTGTTTTGAAACTTTTCAGCTTCAGCGACCCGGATGGGGTTCGAACCCACGACCTCCGCCGTGACAGGGCGGCGCTCTAACCAGCTGAGCCACCGGGCCATCAGAAGATATTATACCTTCAAAACTGCATACAGTCAAATACTAAATCCATCTTTTTAAAACCTATCCTAAACCATCTTGGTTAAGCCCTCGACCTATTAGTAACAGTCAGCTCCATGCATTACTGCACTTCCAC
>NZ_JBBMFC010000015.1:0-90145 GCF_040096225.1 Hominiventricola aquisgranensis
AAAGCTGTTCGTTTAAAAATTTTCAAAAGAATTTTCGAAGATTTTCAAAGCACTATTTAATTATCAAGGTTCATGTTCTATCTCGTTGCCTCAGCAGCAACTCTGATATCTTAACACTTCTTTTTCTTTTTGTCAACAACTTTTTTTAACTTTTTCAAAAAGTTTTTTAAGTGGTTGTCCATGAAAAAGAACGGAGAAAGAGGGATTTGAACCCTCGCGCCGGTTGCCCGACCTACACCCTTAGCAGGGGCGCCTCTTCAGCCTCTTGAGTATTTCTCCAATTCGCTATTTCCGTAGCGCATTGACTATTATACTAACACTTTGTGTAATTGTCAATTGTTTTTTCAATTTTTTTACTAACAATTTCTGCGATCTCGTGAGTCTTCAACATCTTGTAGTCATCGTAGTATAAAGGTTCCAGATAATGTACCTGAACCGTTACCTTTTCGATAGACTTTGTATCAAATGCCTTATAAGAATCGATAATTGCAACCGGTACGATCGGACATTTTGCTTTTGTGGCACTCTTAAAGGAACCTCCCTTGAATTCACCGATCTCATTTCCATTTCTGGATCTGGTGCCTTCCGGGAAGATTAAGAAACTTTTTCCATTCTTCACATCTTCACTGACACTCTGGATCACCTTCATGGACTGACGGACATCCTCACGATCAATCGCATATGCTCCCATAATTTTAAATACTGTCCGCAGGAATCCGATCTTCATCAGTTCCTTTTTTACAACCACAGAAAAGAATATGGGAGATGTCTCTATCATTGCCAGCACATCATAAAGTCCCTGATGATTTGGAAAGAACATAAAACTGCCTTCTGATGGAATATTTTCTACTCCATAGGCTTTGATCTCTACATTTCCACCACGGTTGGCATATCCAACGATAGTTTTCAACAATGCCATTTTCTTTTCCACAGGGATACTGTTGGTATGACTTGCATACCAACAGAGTTTCAGATATAACCATGGAACAATGAATATGTTTCTACATACCATCAGAAGGATTCTCTTCATCTGATTCCACCTGCTCTTCCTGATCAGCGCGGACCTGTTCCCGCACTTTTGCAATATTAGCTACTTTAATACCATTCTCAGAATCCACATGCATCAATTTCACACCAGATGTGATTCTCTTCAATACAGAGATGCTTGCACAGTCTGTACGGATGACGATACCTTCATTGGTGATCATCATAATCTCATCATCTTCATTGACTGCCTTGGCACCTATGACTTTACCTGTCTTTTCTGTGATCTTATAGCATTTCAGACCTTTACCATTACGGTTCTGTGGATGGAACTCAGAGATCAGAGTTCTCTTTCCAAGACCATTTTCTGATACGATCAGAAGATATTCTCCCTGAATATCAAGCTGCATGGCAACCACTTCATCGCCTTCATCCAGCTTAATACCAATAACACCCATAGAGACTCTTCCTGTAATACGGATATCTTTTTCATCAAAACAGATACTCATACCATTCTCAGTCACCAGGATGATCTTACGCTCACCATCTGTTACTTTTACTTCGATCAGTTCATCATCGTCACGAAGTACAATTGCCTGCAGACCTGTCTTACGGATATTGTTATAATCAGACATTGGCGTCTTCTTGATCACACCATTCTTCGTAGCCATTACCAGATAAGCGTCATCATTCCACTCTTTGATCGGTATCACCGCACTGATCTTCTCGCCTGGCTGCAGATGTAAAAGGTTAATGATTGCAGTACCCCTTGCGGTTCTTCCTGCTTCCGGGATTTCGTATGCTTTCATACGGTATACCCTTCCAAAGCTGGTGAAGAACATCAGATAATTATGGGTCGTTGACATAAAGATTTCTTCAATGAAATCTTCATCCAATGTCTGCATACCCTTGATTCCTTTTCCACCTCTGTTCTGGCTGCGGAAATTATCCGGAGTCATTCTCTTAATATATCCCAGATGTGTCATGGTAATGACTGTATCGCTGACAGGGATCAGATCCTCCATGTTGATATCAAACTCATCATAGCCAATCTTGGTCCGACGATCATCCCCATATTTATCAGAGATCAGAGTGATCTCTTCTTTGATCACACCCAGCAATTTTTTCTCATCTGCCAGGATCTCTTTCAAATATTCAATACGAGACATCAATTCTGCATATTCTTTCTCGATCTTGTCACGTTCCAGACCTGTCAGTGCACGCAGACGCATGTCTACAATTGCCTGTGCCTGTACATCATCCAATGCAAACTCTTCGATCAGAGAAGCCTTTGCATCCTGCACATTGGCAGATCCGCGGATGATCTCGATGACACGGTCGATATTATCAAGAGCGATCAGCAAACCTTTTAAGATATGGGCACGCTCTTCTGCCTTGTTTAACTCATATTTGGTTCTTCTGGTAACTACATCTTCCTGATGTCTCAGATAATACTTTAACATATCAAGAAGATTCAGTACTCTTGGCTCATTATTTACCAGAGCCAGCATGATCACGCCAAAGGTATCCTGCAGCTGGGTATGTTTATACAGCTGATTCAGGATTACATTTGGATTCACATCTTTTCTGAGCTCAATATTGATACGCATTCCTTCACGGCTGGATTCATCCGCAATATGAGTAATGCCATCAATTCTTTTATCTTTTGCCAGCTCCGCGATCTTCTCGATCAGACGGGCTTTATTTACCATAAACGGAAGCTCTGTAACAACAATACGATTCTTACCGTTTGCCATGGATTCGATATTGGTCACAGAACGCACGCGGATCTTGCCCCGGCCGGTTCTGTATGCTTCATTGATACCGGAAGTACCAAGAATCTCCGCACCTGTCGGGAAATCCGGTCCTTTTACAATATCAAGGATCTCATCGATCGAGGTATCTCTGTCCTCTTCTACCCGGTTATCAATGATCTTCACAACAGCACCAATAACCTCACGAAGATTGTGAGGCGGAATGTTGGTTGCCATACCAACTGCAATACCAGACGTTCCGTTTACCAGAAGGTTTGGAAATCTGGACGGCAATACAGACGGTTCTTTCTCCGTCTCATCAAAGTTCGGTACAAAATCAACGGTATCTTTATTGATATCTGCAAGCATCTCCATGGAAATCTTGCTCAGACGTGCCTCTGTATAACGCATGGCCGCCGCGCCGTCTCCATCCACAGAACCAAAGTTTCCATGACCGTCTACCAGAGGATATCTGGTGGACCAGTCCTGTGCCATATTAACAAGTGCTCCATAGATAGAGCTGTCTCCATGAGGATGATATTTACCCATGGTATCGCCGACGATACGTGCACATTTTCTGTGTGGCTTGTCAGGTCCGTTGTTCAGCTCGATCATAGAATACAGCACTCGACGCTGTACTGGCTTAAGTCCATCTCTTACATCTGGAAGAGCACGGGCCGCAATAACGCTCATGGCATAATCGATATAGGAGGTCTCCATGGTCTCCTTTAAGTCTACTTCATGAATCTTATCAAAAATATTATCTTCCATCATTTACTCCCCATATCCGTTAAATATCCAGATTCTTCACATATTTTGCGTTCGCTTCGATGAACTCCTTACGCGGTTCTACCTTATCGCCCATCAATGTGGTGAATGTCAGGTCGATCTCTGAAGATTCTTCTTCGTTCATGGTTACTTTCAGAAGAATTCGTTTTTCCGGATCCATAGTGGTCTCCCACAACTGCTCCGCATCCATCTCTCCAAGACCTTTATAACGCTGGATCTTATTATTCTGATCACGGCCGATCTCGGTAAGGATGTTATTCAATTCTTCGTCACTGTATGCATACCATACTTTTTTATTTTTCTCTACTTTGTACAGAGGTGGCTGCGCCAGGTATACATATCCCTGTTTGATCAGTTCCGGCATAAAACGATACAGGAACGTCAACAGTAATGTACTGATATGGGCACCATCCACATCGGCATCGGTCATGATAATGATCTTGTGATACCGAAGTTTACTGATATCAAAATCTTCATGAATACCAGTACCAAATGCAGTGATCATAGATTTGATCTCTTCATTTCCGTAAATACGATCCAGTCTTGCTTTTTCTACATTGAGAATCTTACCACGAAGTGGAAGGATTGCCTGCGTTATACGGTTACGCGCCGTCTTTGCAGAACCGCCTGCAGAATCTCCCTCTACGATGTAGATCTCACATTTTGACGGATCTTTGTCTGAACAGTCTGCCAGTTTTCCGGGCAGTGCAAATCCATCCAGAGCAGATTTTCTTCTGGTCAGTTCTCTTGCTTTTCTTGCTGCTTCTCTTGCACGCTGTGCCAGAATGGATTTTTCAAGAATCAGCTTAGCTACCTGTGGATTCTGCTCCAGGTAAACTGTCAGACGTTCACTGACCACTCCATCTACTGCAGCTCTTGCTTCTGTGTTTCCAAGACTGTGTTTTGTCTGACCACCGAACTGTGGCTCACTGATCTTGACACTGATGATAGCAGTCAATCCCTCACGGATATCATCACCGGACAGATTGTTCTCACTGTCTTTGAGCAGTTTATTCTTTCTTGCATAATCATTAAATGTCTTAGTAATTGCATTTTTAAAGCCGGCCAGATGGGTACCGCCTTCATGGGTATTGATGTTATTTACAAAACTATAACAATTCTCAGAATAAGAATCATTATGCTGGAATGCAACCTCCACCTGCACACCATCTCTTATCCCTTCACAATAAATAATATCGTCATACAGTGGAGTGGTGCTCTTATTCAGATACTGAACAAATTCCTGAATACCGCCCTCATAATGATAGATTTTGGAACGCACCGGATCCTCACGCTCATCTGTCAGCGTGATCTTCAATCCCTTTGTCAAAAATGCCATCTCGCGCAGTCTGGTCTGCAGAGTCTTGAAATCATACTCTGTCACTTCAAACATGGTCTTATCAGGCAGGAAGCTTACAGATGTACCAGTCTTGCTTGGCAGACAGGTTCCAACTACTTCCAGCGGATAGCACACTTTTCCTCTCTCATATCTCTGACGATAGATCTTACCTTCACTGTAAATTGTAACTTCCAGCCAGTCAGACAGTGCATTTACAACAGATGCTCCAACGCCATGAAGTCCTCCGGATACTTTGTATCCTCCACCGCCGAATTTTCCTCCCGCATGAAGAACAGTAAATACCACCTCAACTGCAGGTTTTCCAGCTTTATGGTTGATGCCTGTCGGAATTCCACGTCCATCATCTTCCACAGTGATAGAATTATCCTTGTGGATCGTGACCTGGATATGAGTGCAATATCCAGCCAGTGCCTCATCAATGGAATTATCTACGATCTCATACACCAGATGGTGCAGTCCCCGGAAGGAAGTATCATCAATATACATACCAGGTCTTTTTCTGACCGCCTCAAGTCCTTCCAATATCTGAATCTGATCTGCTCCGTATTCTGTACTCATCTATCTGCCTCCTGTTTATTTTCCACAGTTACACTTCCATCAGTTACTTTGTAGATCCGGTTAATGGAGAATCTGTGATTAACAAATTCGTCCAGACCGGTACATGTGATCAATGTCTGTATATTTTCAATGCTGTTCAATAAATAGTTTTGCCGTCCACTGTCAAGTTCAGACAATACATCATCCAGCAAAAGGACCGGAGTATCCCCGATCAGCCTCTTTACCAGCTCTATTTCTGAAAGTTTCAGTGATAATGCAGCTGTTCGCTGCTGCCCCTGGGAACCAAATTTACGGATATCCACGCCATTTACCACAAAAGAAATATCATCTCTGTGAGGTCCCGTGGCCGTGGTTTTGAGACGCATATCCCGCTCTCTGTTTGCAAAAAGCATCTGGGCAAATGCATCTACCGTCACGTTTGGCTCATATTTCAGCTCCATCTCTTCCTGTCCGCCGGACAACTGACTATGGATCCGATGAACGATTTCCCCCAGTTCTTCTGCAAATGTCTGTCTTCTTTGTATCAGCGCAGACCCATACTGAACCAGCTGCATGTCCAACACATCCAGCACTTCCCGATAATCCGGGTGGAGATATAGTTCTTTTAATAGCTTATTTCTCTGCAATACCACTTTGTTATAATTAGACAACTGATAAAGATAGACTTTATCAAGTTGACATAATTCTGAATCTAAAAAATGCCGCCGCTCCGCCGGGCCATTTTTTATAATGCTAAGATCCTCCGGAGAAAAAAACACAAAATGAATCAATCCGAACAGTTCACTCGCTTTTCGGATCGGTACACCATCAATGGCAATGCCTTTTGTTTTATTTTTCCGCAAATGCATATCGATTTTATGAAGAATCCCTTTTTTTTCAAACACAGTACAAATGTGGGCTTCTTCTTCAGAAAAACAGATCAGTTCTCTGTCTTTTGAACTTCTATGTGAACGACTGGTGCCGCTCACATAGACTGCTTCCAGAATATTGGTCTTTCCCTGTGCGTTATCGCCATAAAAAATATTCGTATCCGGATCAAAATCCAGACTCAGTGTTCTGTAATTTCTGTAATTTTGAAGACTTATGGATTTTATGACCATAACTGCATGCAACCATTACTTTACGATTCTGATGGTCTCGCCTTCATAGGTAATCACATCACCATCATAAAGTTTCTTTCCTCTCTGATATTCCGTCTCGCCATTCACTTTGACACGTCCATCCTGGATCACAAACTTTGCATCCACGCCAGAACCTACAGAACCGGCAGCTTTCAGTGCCTGGCCAAGTTTAATATAATCTTCTCTCAATTTAATCTCTGACATATCTGTCTCCTTCTAGTTTACTGCAGTATTAAAGTTTACAGGCAGGATCAGATATACATATTTCTGCTCATCATCTTTAATGTAGCAGGGTGCTTTTGGATTCACCATATAAATAGTCACATTTTCATCATCAATGACACGAAGTGCATCGATCAGGAACTTTGGATTGAATCCGATCATAATGTCTTTTCCTGTTTTTTCAATATCAATATCTTCCTGCATAGAACCTAATTGAGACTGGATATTGATCTCCATGTTGTCATCACTGATTCTTAAAATGATCGGCTTTTTATCTCCTTCTTTTACCAGAAGAGTTGCACGGTCGATACAGCTTAGAAGTTCTTTTTTATTGATAATAAATTTAGTTTCATAATCGCTGGAAAGCATCTGATTAATTTTGAAATACTCCCCTTCGATCAGTCTGGATACAACCGTTGTTGCATCAAACTCGAACACAATATGATTTCCAGTAAAGAAGATGCGTACTTCATCTTCCGTCTCACCGGATAAGATCTTGCTGATTTCCTGCAATGATTTACCTGGAACGATTACTTTGTGATCCGGGTAATCTTCTTTTAACTGTACATTACGGATAGAAATACGGTGTCCATCCAGAGATACCACTTTCAGCTCATTATTATGAACTTCAAAAAGTTCACCGGTCATCAGCTTGTTGTTCTCATTATCTGCAATAGAAAAGATAGTCTGACGGATAAGCTCTTTCAGCGTAAACTGAGAAAGGGTCAGATAATCCGTTTTCTCAATGTAAGGCAGATAGGAGAAGTCCTCTCCTGATTTTCCAGAAATATGAAAATTTGCTTTCTCACAATTAATAGAAATCTGGAAGTTCTTATCGCTTTCGATGGTAACATCATTGTCCGGTAGTTTTCTGACGATCTCAGAAAATACTTTTGCATCAATGGCAACAATTCCTTTTTCTGCAATTGTACCTTCTACTTTTGTCTCAATACCAAGTTCCATATCGTTAGCAGTAAATTTAATCTCATTAGTAGAAGCATCGATCAGAATGCATTCCAGAATCGACATTGTTGTTTTAGAAGGAACTGCCTTGGATACAATATTAACTCCCTTCAGCAGATTTGCTTTTGAACAGGTCAATTTCATGTGTATAACTCCTTTCGTGGTTGTGTCCGTTTATTTTAGGGTGTAAATCAGTCTTATTAGTAATAGGGGCTGTGGATTTGTGCATAAGTCCAAAAAGCCCTATGGATAAAGCAAAAAATAAAAATGAAACCATGTGGAAATATCCCCTGAGGCATGTTTAAAAACGGATTGTTTTCAACATCCTCGAAAATGTTATAAACTTTTCCACATATTATCTACATGATATTCACATTAAAATGTTTATAATGGATATGAGTTTTTTCCTATTATATAGAAAACACGAAATCAACATATCCACACAGGTGTTTATGAGCTCAGTTTTTTGCGTATAATATCAATGTTGTTCTTTAAGCTTCCATCGTTTGCCTGAAGCTGTTTACGAACTTTACCATCTCCGTTGATGATCGTAGAGTGGTCACGGTTACCAAGCAGAATACCGATTGCTTTATATGGAGTATCTGTGATCTCACGGCAAAGGTACATCACGACCTGACGAGGTGTGACGATCTCAGCATTACGTTTACCACCAATGATATCGCTGACAGAGATGCCATAATGTTCAGCAACCACGTCAAGAATGACCTGAGGAGTCACTTCACGTTTCTGGTTCGGAGAGATAATATCTTTTAATACCTCTTCTGCCATGGAAATATTGATTTCCCTTTTTTCCAGATTGGACAGAGCAACCAGCTTGTTAAGGGCGCCTTCCAGCTCACGGATATTGGATTTGATATTTGTTGCAATATAACGGATGACTTCATCATCAATATTGTAGCCGTCCAGCTCCTCTTTTTTACGAAGGATCGCCATTCTGGTCTCGTAATCAGGGGAGGAAATATCAGCAATGAGACCCCATTCAAATCTGGACTGGAGTCTGGCTTCCAGTGTTTCCATATCTTTTGGCGGACGGTCACTGGAGATGATGATCTGTTTATTTGCACTGTGCAGTGCATTAAATGTGTGGAAGAATTCTTCCTGGGTACTTTCTTTTCCGATAATGAACTGAACGTCGTCAATCAGCAGGACATCAATATTCCGGTATTTTTCACGGAAAGCAGTCATACTGTTGTTATTTCCGTTACGAATGGAATCAATCAGTTCATTGGTAAATACTTCAGATGTCACATAGAGGACTTTCTTCGTAGGGTCCTGCTGAAGAATATAGTGGGCAACGGAATGCATCAGATGGGTCTTACCCAGTCCAACACCTCCATATAAGAACAGCGGATTATATTCTTTACCCGGAGATTCCGCAACTGCCAGTGCTGCGGCATGGGCAAACCGGTTGTTGCTGCCGATGACAAAGGTGTCAAAGGTATATCTGGGATTCAGATTGGTCTTCTGTTCTTCAGCAACCTTAGGAGCGGGAGCTGCCGCTGCCTTTTTCGGTGTTTCCGGTTCTAATGGTTTTTCTTTGAGGGCCTCATCTTCTGTGATGATCCTGATCTCGTATTCCTCGCCCATGGCTTCTGCTACAGCTACATAGAGAAAGGTCTTATATTTATTTTCCACATACGTGGCTGCCTGTTCAAATGGTGCTGTGATCTTCAGTATATTGCCTTCTATACGGAACACTTTCAGGGGAAGAAGCCATGTTTTGAAAGCCACGTTCGATAATTCGTTATCGTCGCGGATCGATTCCAGGATCTTATCCCATTTTTCTTTTAAGAGCTCCAATTGCGTATCCATAATACCTTATCTCCTGCATCTATATATATTTAGCTAATCTCTCAAACTAAATAATATAATAATCCGGGGAAAATATCAATAACAAAAAAGGCTGGAAAGAGACATATCCACCATTTATCCACATTTTATCCACATTACTGTGTATAACTTTTTTTGCCTTAAAAAATGCGAAAATAGCTTGACTTACAAGGATTCTATGAGTATACTTGAAATAGTGTTTTTTAACATATGGAAGATTGGGAAAAGTAAGGAGGTGCCCGCATTATGAAAATGACATTTCAGCCCAAGAAACGTTCCAGAGCGAAAGTTCATGGTTTCAGAGCTAGAATGAGTACTCCAGGCGGAAGAAAAGTTTTAGCAGCTAGAAGATTAAAAGGAAGAAAGCAGTTATCAGCGTAGGCCGCATATTTGTGGCCTTTTCTTCTAGGCTTTTATAAGGAGAACGGATGAAATTTTCAGAGTCGCTGAAACGAAATTCTGATTTCCAGAGGGTGTACAGAGAAGGAAAGTCCTATGCAAACCGCTATCTTGTTCTGTATGTGCTTCAAAATCAGACAGAGCGCAATCGACTGGGAATATCAGTCAGCAAAAAGGTAGGCAACAGTGTTGTCCGACACAGAATGGCCCGGCTGATCCGGGAAAGCTACAGACTACAGGAAGACATGTTCAATAGTGGTTTGGACATGGTAGTCGTCACAAGAAAGAATGCAGTGAATTGTTCCTGTCAGGAGATCACCAGTGCGCTGCTTCACTTGGGAAAACTTCAAGGTATATTAAAATGAAAACGATATTAATCTATCTGATTCGATTTTATCAAAAATATTTATCACCGTTAAAAAGCACAAAATGCCCTTATTATCCAACCTGCTCACAGTACGGTCTGGAGGCAGTCCAGAAGTACGGAGCAGTCAGGGGCGGTTTATTGGCACTATGGCGGATCTTAAGATGTAATCCATTTTCCAGGGGAGGTTATGATCCGGTACCATAATTGAAGGAGGACTATTTTGACAGGTATTTTATTAACACAGAACGGTACGCCAATTATTGGGGATGTTGCGAAGCTCATGGGATGGATCATGAACGCATTATTTAATTTTCTGGATGGCGTATTTGGTATACAGAATATTGGTCTGTGTATCATCTTATTTACGATTATTATTTATCTTCTGATGCTGCCGCTTACCATCAAGCAGCAGAAATTCTCTAAATTCTCTGCAAAGATGAATCCGGAGCTGACTGCAATCAGAAAGAAGTATGAAAATAAAAAAGATGAAGCTTCTATGATGGCAATGAATGAGGAGACAAAAGCTGTTTATGCAAAATACGGCGTATCTCCGACGGGAAGCTGTGTACAGCTTTTGATTCAGATGCCGATCCTGCTTGCACTGTATCAGGTAATCATGAGAGTGCCGGCATATGTAAGTGGTGTAAAAGAAGTATTTACAGAGCTTTCCTCTCAGATCCTTGCAGCTGGCGGTTCTGATTTTATGCAGGAACTGGCAAAGAACGGCGCAATGAATGCATATGTTGGGAAAGATTTTGCTCAGCAGAATACGATCATTGATGTATTGTATCGTCTGCAGGAGACAGGAAAAGCAACCTGGCAGATGCTGGCTGATCATTTTCCTGAGATGGATAGTCTGATCGATACTACACATGCATCCATCAATCATATGAATGATTTTATTCTGATCAATATTTCGAACTCACCGATGAATATGATCAAGGCTGGTATTTCCACTGGTGCATTTCTGATGGTACTTGGAGCAATTCTTGTACCGGTGCTTGCTGCTTTGACTCAGTGGCTCAACTTTAAGATGATGCCGCAGCAGTCTGCAGGTGATTCTAATATGGATAATACTATGAAGTCCATGAACATGATGATGCCGCTCATGTCTGCATGGTTCTGTCTCACTCTTCCTGCTGGTATGGGTCTGTACTGGATCATGGGTGCTGTTGTAAGAGGTATTCAGCAGTGGGCTATCAATAAACATCTGGATAAGCTTGATATTGACGCGATCATGAAAGCCAACATGGAAAAGAATATCCGTCTGAGAGAGAAGAATGGTCTTCCGCCTCAGAAAGTAAATGATATTGCTAAGACCAATGTGAAAGCAATTGACAAGACAAAAAAACATATGACAGAAGAAGAACGTAAAGAGGCAATGGAAGCGTCTACCAATTATTATAAGAACGCAGATAAGCCAGGAAGTCTTGCTTCTAAAGCAGCTATGGTTGCTAAATATAACGAAAAGTCAAAAAAATAGGGGGATAAATCGGTATGGAGTACAGAGAGTTTACTGGAAAAACAGTTGAAGATGCCGTTATGGAAGCAGCAATTAAGCTTGAGACTACTTCTGATAAGCTTGATTATGAGATCCTTGAAAAAGGAAGCAGCGGATTCCTTGGAATCGGAAGCAAACCAGCAAAGATCAAAGCTCGCAAGCTGATGGAAACGGTTGATCGTGTGGAAGAGTTTCTGGCAGACGTATTCGCAGCAATGCAGATCGATGCAAAGATCGAGATTACTGAGAATAAAGAAGAAAATACCATGAACGTTGATCTGTCCGGTGAAGACATGGGTGTGCTGATCGGTAAGAGAGGACAGACACTGGATTCTCTTCAGTATCTTGCAAGCCTGGTTGCAAACAAGGGTGAAGAAGAATATGTTCGTGTAAAAGTGGATACTGAGAACTATCGTCAGAGAAGAAAAGATACTCTTGAGAACCTGGCAAAGAATATTGCTTCCAAAGTAAGAAGAACCGGAAGAGCAGTTGTTCTTGAGCCGATGAATCCTTACGAGAGAAGAGTGATCCACTCTGCATTACAGGCAGATCGCTATGTGGAGACTCACAGCGAAGGAGAAGAGCCGTTCCGTAAAGTGGTAGTTACCTTGAAAGACGGAGTAAAGGTTCGTGATAATCATAATAACAACCGTCGTCGATATGGCAACAGCCGTGGCGGTTCAAGAAACAGTCACTTTGAGAAAAGAACCGGAGGACGCGAATAAGCGTCCTCTTTCTTTTTCTGGAAACCAGCGGTAAAACAGAGGAGTTTTTCTATGTTATATAATGATACAATTGCTGCAATCGCTACCGGTATGACAAGTTCCGGCATTGGTATCATCAGAATCAGCGGTTCTGATGCATTTGCTGTAGCGGAGAAAATATTCAGACCTCATAAAAAAGATAAAAGACTTTCTGAACAGGAGACTTATACCATTCACTATGGAACGATTATGGATGGGAAAGAAACATTGGATGAGGTAATTGTGCTTTTGATGAAAGGACCCCATAGTTATACGGCAGAAGATACGGTGGAAATCGACTGTCATGGTGGTGTCTTTGTTATGAAAAAGATCCTGGAACTGGTCCTTAGAAATGGTGCGAGAGTTGCGGAGCCGGGAGAATTTACAAAACGGGCATTTTTAAATGGCAGAATTGATCTGTCCCAGGCAGAAGCAGTCATGGATGTGATCGAATCAAAAAATGCATATGCATTGAAGAGTTCAGTAAGTCAGTTAAGTGGTTCTGTCATGAGAAAGATCAAGGAAATAAGGGAAAAAGTCCTCTATGAGATTGCATTTATTGAATCTGCCCTGGATGATCCGGAGCATATAAGCCTGGATGGTTATCCAGAAGAGCTTGGTAAAAAGGTGGATAACTTATCTGATGAAGTTCGGAAGCTGTTGATAAATGCGGAAGATGGAAGAGTACTGCGGGAAGGAATTAAGACGGTTATCATTGGAAAGCCAAATGCCGGTAAATCTTCTCTTTTGAATGTTCTGGCCGGAGATGAGCGTGCAATCGTAACAGATATTGCTGGAACAACCAGAGATACTTTGGAAGAACAGATTCAGATCCGTGGATTAAGTCTTTGTATGGTGGATACAGCGGGCATTCGTCAGACAGAAGATGTGGTGGAAAAAATCGGTGTGGATCGAGCAAGAAAAGCAGCGGATCAGGCAGATTTAATTCTATATGTAGTTGACAGTTCCACGAATCTGGATGAAAATGATGATGAAATTATTTCCTTCCTGAAAGATCAGAATGTGGTCGTGTTATTGAACAAGACAGATCTGTCTATGGTGACTACGCCGGAAATGGTGAAAGAGAGACTGCATAAGCCGGTAGTCTGCATCTCTGCAAGAATGGAAACAGGAATTGATGAGCTTGCAGATCTGTTGGAATCCATGTTTTTATCAGGAAAAGTATCATTTAATGAGGAAGTATATCTGACCAATGCCCGTCAGAAACGCGCGATGGAAGAGGCGGGCGAAAGTCTGAAAAAAGTACAGGAGAGCATTTCCCTTGGAATGCCGGAAGATTTTTATTCCATTGATCTGATGGATGCATATGAATCATTGGGAAGTATTATCGGAGAATCCGTAGGGGAAGATCTGGTCAATGAGATCTTCAGCAAATTCTGTATGGGTAAATAAGGGAGAATCATATGCCAGTTGTAGAAGAATATGTGGATGCCGTAGTAGTAGGCGCCGGTCATGCAGGCTGCGAAGCAGCACTTGCCTGTGCAAGACTGGGTCTTGAGACGGCTATTTTTACAGTCAGTGTTGACAGTATTGCTTTGATGCCTTGTAATCCGAATATTGGAGGAAGTTCCAAGGGTCATCTGGTCCGGGAACTGGATGCCTTGGGTGGAGAGATGGGAAAAGTCATTGATAAGACCTTTATTCAGTCTAAAATGTTGAATGTTTCCAAAGGTCCTGCAGTTCATTCCCTTCGTGCACAGGCTGATAAGGCACAGTATAGCAGAACCATGCGTCAGGTTCTGGAAAATACAGATCATTTGCAGATTGTACAGGCAGAAGTGTGTGAAATTCTGGTGGAAAATGAGCATGTAACAGGTGTGAAGCTGTATTCAGGTGCTATTTATCATGCAAAAGCAGTGATCTTATGTACAGGAACTTATTTGAAAGCTCGTTGTATCTACGGAGATGTGAGTACTTATACAGGACCGAATGGACTTCAGGCAGCTAATCATCTGACTGATTCTTTGAAAAATCTTGGAATCGAAATGTTCCGTTTTAAGACCGGTACACCGGCCAGAATTGATAAACGTTCCATTGATTTTTCAAAGATGGAAGAGCAGACCGGAGATAAGAGAGTGGTTCCATTTTCCTTTACAACCGATCCTGAGTCTGTACAGATTGATCAGGTCTCCTGCTGGTTGACATATACCAATGAGAAAACGCATGAAATTATCCGTAATAATCTGGAGAGATCACCGTTGTATTCCGGAAATATTAAAGGAACTGGTCCGAGATATTGTCCGTCGATTGAGGATAAGGTAGTTAGATTTGCAGATAAAAATCGTCATCAGGTATTTATTGAGCCAGAAGGACTTTTTACGAATGAGATGTATGTGGGCGGTATGTCCAGTTCTCTTCCAGAAGATGTACAGCATGATATGTATCATTCGGTTCCAGGACTGGAGCATGCTAAAATTGTGAAAAATGCATACGCAATCGAGTATGATTGCATCAATCCAAGACAGTTGTATCCGACACTGGAGTTTAAAGCAATCAAAGGATTGTTCAGTGGTGGACAGTTTAATGGAAGCTCCGGGTATGAAGAAGCAGCAAGTCAGGGTCTTGTGGCAGGAATCAATGCTGCATTGGAAGTACTTGGCCGTGAGCAGATCGTGATCGATCGTTCTCAGGGATATATTGGTGTATTGATCGATGATCTGGTAACAAAAGATAATCATGAACCATATCGTATGATGACTTCAAGATCTGAATATCGGTTACTTCTTCGGCAGGATAATGCAGATCAGCGTCTGACACCTGTTGGATATCAGGTTGGATTGATCTCCAAAGAGCGTTATCAGAAATTACAGACGAAGGTCCGTCTGATTGATGAAGAAAAACAGCGTCTGGAAGAGACCATGGTAGGTGCATCTCCGAAAATCCAGGCATTTCTGGAATCGCATGAGAGTTCTACATTAAAAACAGCTGCTTCTCTGGCTGAAATTCTTCGCAGACCAGAGATGAAATACGAATATCTGAAAGAAATTGATGAGGAATACCCGGATCTTCCATATGAAGTGACCGAGCAGGTTGAAATTGATATTAAATATGACGGATACATCAAACGTCAGTTAAAACAGGTGGAACAGTTTAAGAAACTGGAAGAAAAACGGATTCCGGACGATATTGATTATGATCAGATCAATAGTCTTAGAATTGAAGCTGTACAGAAACTTAAATTATGTAAACCAATATCAATTGGACAGGCTTCCCGCATTTCTGGCGTATCTCCTGCAGATATCTCTGTATTGCTTGTATATCTGGAACAGAGAAGAATGCAGAATCATGGAGAATAAAGTATGGAACAGAAATTACAGTATATTGTTGATAAAATCAGTGAACTGAATATTCAGATCAACGAAAAGCAGGCAGAGCAGTTCTTTCGTTACTATGAATTACTTGTGGAATGGAATGGATTTATGAATCTGACTGGTATCACTGACTTTGAAGAAGTGGTTTGTAAACATTTTGTGGATAGTCTGTCGATTATATCCACAAAAGATATGTCAACTGTGGATAACCTGATCGATATTGGAACTGGAGCTGGATTTCCCGGACTTCCGCTGAAGATTGCGTTCCCGAATGTGAAAGTAACACTTCTGGATTCCCTAAATAAGAGAATTCAGTTTCTGAATCATGTGATTGAGGAGACGGGACTTACAGATATAGAGACCATTCATGGAAGAGCAGAAGATTTTGCAAAGCCGGGACAGAAGAGAGAACAATATGATCTGTGTGTATCCCGTGCGGTAGCTAATCTGGCTTCGCTGTCGGAATATTGTCTTCCCTATGTAAAGATTGGCGGAGAATTTATCTCCTACAAGTCAGGTGAAATCGAAGAAGAATTGTCAGATGCGAAGGGAGCGGTCTTTTTACTGGGTGGAAGGCTGGAAGAATGCAGTACATTCACTCTTCCAGGAACTGATATACACCGTTCACTGGTAAAAATTGTGAAAGTAAATGGTTGTCCGAAAAAATATCCCAGAAAATCTGGGTTACCGACCAAATCTCCGCTTCATTAGTTGAATATGCATTGTCGAAAGAATCTATTGCATGAATATGGTATGATTCTTTGGAAGAATAAGATGCCGGACTTTGAGAAGTCCGGCATCTTTGAATTTATCTTTACATGTAGATTTTCAGATAATCAAGAACCTTTTCAGGAGCTTCCAATTGTGGAAGCTCTTTTACATAGTCCAGATATTCCACTTCAACTGCAGGATTGTGGTACTGGTATTCTTTCATATTTTTTCTTATATTTGGAAGCTCTTCACTTGCCAGAATATGTACATTATTGTTGATCTCTTTCAAAGCACGAACAATATTTACATTGGTATAGCGTCCTTTTAAGCTGGTGTAGAGATTCTTTGCATTCATGCCGCCAATGTGAGCAGCTTCGTAGTAACAATCTACCAGTGCTTCTGGAATATTTTCCTTGTCATAGAATCCATCTTCTTCAAAATAATTGTAGATTTTCTTCTTTCTGCACATCATATGGTAGATAAATGTACCGATGATTTTTAGTTTCAGTATAAAAACAGCTGTTTTTGTTCTCTTAGAAGGTGCTTTTCGAAAATTACGGATGCTGTCGGGGTTGATCAGTATTAAATCTCCATATAAATCTGGCTCATTGCTGCATGCCTCCAGAACAAAAGCAGCAGATTTTCCAGTTACAACGATATTTGTCTTCTTTTTGATCACGTCACGAACAAAATCACTGACTAACTGAGTATACATGAAGCTTGTACAGATCATATCCGGGCGATCAGATAGTCCGCAACCTAATAAATCAATAGTATAGACTGTATGATTCAGGGAAAGCTCTGGAATGATCTGAGACCATTCGATAGAGGAGCTGTCTTCTTTTAAATTGTGGATCAAAAGAACAGGTTTTCCTTCCCCGGTTACGCTATAGCTGATATCTCCAAATCTCCAGTTGAATATTTCTTTATTTCTTGTATTTAACAGATCTTTAGATGTTGCTATTTTTCCAATTACCTTATTGATTGCAAAGAGTGATACGAGAGTTGCGCTTGCAAGACCAGTTGCAGTCAATGCAATGGTTAATTTTTTATTTTTCATGGTAAAACCTCGATTGTTTTAGTTTGATATTTTTATAGATGATACCATACGGATTGTTTCGTACTTCGTACTCCCACAATCCTGCCCAATATTCGCATATCGAGGCGCTTGCGCTCCTCTTTTATGCTCATATTTGGGCGGGGCATAAAGTTTAAGAACCTCTCATGTGCAAGTACATCGTGGTTTTTAACTTTTGCCCCTGGTATCATATATTTTACCCCACTTTTGACTTTGGGGCAACCTTTTTCCATGTTTCACGTGAAACATGTGTGTGGTTCTGAATATTCAGAACCACATTCTCAAAATCGCATATTTATAAAACATGTGCATGGTTCTGAATATTTACAAAAAATATGTTTCACGTGAAACATGTATGTGTTATACTTAGAAAGACATCGTAGAAAATGAACGGCCACAAAGGAGAATAACATGGGAAGAGTCATATCAATCGCCAATCAGAAAGGCGGAGTGGGAAAGACAACCACAGCTATCAATCTTTCCGCTTGTTTATCAGAAATTGGGCAGAAAGTGCTGACCATAGACATAGATCCTCAAGGAAATACCACTAGTGGATTGGGAGTCGATAAACATGCAGTAGAAAATAATGTATATGCCCTTCTGTTAGGTGAAAATACCATCGAAGAGTGTATTATAGAAACTGAAATTGAAAATCAGTCCTTGATTTCATCTGATGTGAACCTGGCAGGGGCGGAGATTGAACTGATCGGTATCGATGAAAAGGAATATATCCTGAAAAAGGCTATCAGCAAAATCAAAGATAACTATGATTTTATAATCATTGATTGTCCGCCTTCTTTAAATATGCTGACGGTCAACGCCTTAACCGCATCGGATACGGTATTGGTGCCAATTCAGTGTGAATATTATGCTTTGGAAGGCCTGAGTCAGTTGATTCATACTATTGAACTGGTACAGGACCGCCTGAATCCGGATCTGAATATAGAAGGTGTAGTATTTACCATGTATGATGCCAGAACTAATCTGTCATTACAGGTGGTAGAAAACGTAAAGGGATATTTGCACCAAAATATCTATAAAACGATCATCCCAAGAAATGTACGCCTTGCTGAGGCTCCAAGCCATGGTCTGCCGATCAATCTCTATGATTCTAAATCTGCAGGTGCAGAAGCTTATCGGGAATTAGCACAGGAAGTACTTCATAAAGGAGAAGAAGAATGGCAGTAAAGAGAGGCGGACTTGGAAAAGGACTTGACAGTCTCATCCCAGATACCGGTAAAGTGGCAGAAAAAGAGAAAAAAGTAAAAGTTGTAGAAAAAGTAGTTGAAAAGGTAGTAGAGAAGCCAACAGAGATCAAATTAAAGATCAATGAGGTGGAACCAAATCGTAATCAGCCACGACAGAAGTTTGACGAGGAAGCATTACAGGAACTGGCAGAGTCCATACGTCAGTTTGGTGTTCTGCAGCCACTGATCGTTCAGAAGAGAAAAGATTATTATGAAATTATTGCAGGAGAGCGTCGTTGGAGAGCTGCAAAGCTGGCTGGTTTAAAAGAAGTACCGGTTGTGATCCGTGATATGAGTGAACAGGAGATTATGGAAATCTCTTTGATCGAAAATATCCAGCGTGAGAATCTGAATCCTATTGAGGAGGCTGCTGCATATAAGAAACTTCTGGAAGAATTTGGTTTGAAGCAGGAAGAAGTGGCAGAACGAGTGGCAAAAAGCCGTACTGCAGTAACGAACTCCATGCGACTCTTGAAACTGGATGAACGAGTACAGCAGATGGTCATTGATGGTATGCTGACTACTGGACATGCCAGAGCATTGCTTGCTATTGAAGATCCAGAAGTACAGTTTCAGACTGCAGTTCGCGTCTACAATGAGAAAATGAGTGTTCGTGATGTTGAGAAACTTGTGAAAAATCAGGACAGAAAAACACCGGAGAAAAAACAGGAAGATCCTCAGCAGCAGGCAGTTTTTCATGATCTGGAGGAACGAATGAAACTGGCTTTAGGAACCAAAGTATCCATTAATCGTAAAGATCAGAAGAAGGGAAAGATTGAAATCGAGTACTATTCCATGGAGGATCTGGAGCGCCTGATGGATATCTTGATGAAATAAAAAGAAAAGAGGAAAAAACAAACGATGAACAGTCCAATTTTATCATATTTATCATCTTACGGTATTGATCCGGCTTACATTATGATTGGTCTTCTGGTATTGATCCTTATTTTATTTATTTTATATATAAGAACCTTATGTAGAATGAAAAAATTTTACCGGGCATATGATCGATTTATGAGAGGCAAAGACATGGAATCCATGGAGGATACCATGCTCAAACAGTTTGACCGACTGGAGGCTTTAGAAGCATCTGATGAGAAAAAGGAGAAACAGATCAGTGAGATTTTTGAAAATCTTCAGATCGTTTATCAGAAAACAGGTCTGGTGAAATACGATGCGTTCCGTGAGATGAGTGGAAAGCTCAGTTATGCACTGGCGCTTCTGGATAAAAATAGCAATGGATTTATGGTAAATTCCATGTACAGCAGAGAAGGATGTTATTCTTATGTAAAAGAAATTATCAAGGGTGAGTCCTATATCACGCTGTCTGAAGAAGAACAGGAAGCTCTGAAGATGGCAATTGAGAGCAACGGAGACATAGTTTCTGATAAATAAGCCTGATTTTTCAACACTTTCCCTTGAAAAATCAAAAACTCTATACTATTATAATAGGAAGTATCAGCAAAACACAGGAGGATGACATGTTAGATCTTAAATTTGTCCGTGAGAACCCGGACGTTGTAAAGCAGAATATCAAGAATAAATTCCAGGATGATAAATTACCGTTGGTAGACGAAGTAATTGAACTGGATGCACAGAGAAGAGCAACTCAACAGGAAGCAGATGCACTTCGCGCTGAGAAAAATAAAATTTCTAAACAGATCGGTGCGCTGATGGCACAGGGTAAAAAAGATGAGGCAGAGAACGTTAAGAAAAAAGTAGCTGAAGACGCTGTCCGTCTGGAAGAGCTTTCTGTAAAAGAAAAAGAGCTGGATGAGAAAGTAACCAAGATCATGATGGTAATTCCGAATATCATTGATCCGAGTGTTCCGATTGGTAAAAATGATACGGAAAATGTAGAAGTGACCAAATACGGTGAGCCGGTTGTTCCAGATTTCGAGATCCCGTATCACACAGAGATCATGGAGCGTTTTAATGGAATCGATCTTGACAGCGCACGTAGAGTGGCTGGAAATGGTTTCTACTATCTGATGGGTGATATTGCAAGACTTCACTCTGCAGTTATCTCTTATGCAAGAGATTTCATGATCAATCGTGGATTTACCTACTGTGTACCGCCATTCATGATCAGAAGTAACGTTGTTACCGGCGTTATGAGTTTTGCTGAGATGGATGCCATGATGTATAAGATCGAGGGCGAGGATCTGTATCTGATCGGAACCAGTGAGCATTCCATGATCGGTAAATTCATTGACCAGATTATTCCGGAAGAGGAGCTTCCGTATACCCTGACCAGCTATTCTCCGTGTTTCCGTAAGGAGAAAGGTGCTCATGGTATTGAAGAGCGTGGTGTATACCGTATCCATCAGTTCGAAAAACAGGAAATGATCGTTGTATGTAAACCGGAAGAAAGCAAGATGTGGTTCGATAAACTGTGGCAGAACACCGTAGATCTGTTCCGTTCCATGGATATCCCGGTTCGTACTCTGGAGTGCTGCTCCGGCGATCTGGCAGACTTGAAGGTAAAATCCTTCGACGTAGAAGCATGGTCTCCGCGTCAGAAGAAATACTTCGAGGTTGGCAGCTGCTCTAATCTGGGAGATGCTCAGGCCAGAAGACTGAAGATTCGTGTAGACGGTAAAGATGGCAAATATTTTGCTCATACATTAAATAATACAGTGGTTGCTCCGCCTCGTATGCTGATCGCATTTTTGGAGAATAACCTTCAGGCAGACGGCAGTATCCGTATTCCGGAAGTACTGCGTCCGTACATGGGTGGAATGACCGAGATCAAATAGGAGGTATCCATTTGCATCGGTATTTAAGAGCAGTTGGTTTCAGCAACATTCAGAAGCGGGAGGAAGTGGAGGCTTTAGCCCGCTTCGCCTGTGAGTGTTATCAGACAGAAGAGACTGCAGTCAATGCAGAGGGAGAAGATTATTCCGAACGCCGCAAGGAATTTGCAGAACACATGGGGCTGCTGGTCCGCGGTACCTATGATGATAATGATAAATACTGGATGGACTACTGCATTCCTTATTTTACAGGGAATGTTGAACGGCTCTATGAAGACCTGGAGATCGAGAGACATGCAGAAAAAGAGTCTTATTCAGGACTTTGTGATGATATCAATCTGGGAGCGTCGCTGATCTTCTATCTGCAGAATGTGACAGAGTATTTTAATAAGAAGCGATACGGCCGTTCTGAAAAGAACGTGGCCAGAGTTGCCTTATCAGGTTTGTCTGTGGAAGGAAAAATATTATTTCCCGTCTACCAGAAAATGCCTGTTATGTCAGAGATCAAGGCAAGCCAGGAACGCAAAAAAATGCTTCAGGCAGCCAGAGATGGTGATGAAGATGCCATTGAAAATCTGACACTGGAAGACATGGATACGTATACCATGATTTCCAAACGAATTGAAAATGAAGACATTTTGTCAATTGTCATGAGTCATTTTATGCCTTGTGGAGTAGAATGTGATCAGTACAATGTCATGGGTGATATCTTGAATGTAGAACTTCGAGAAAATAACCAGACAAAGGAAAAGATCTATGTTATGACCATCGAAGCAAATGGAATTATTCTGGATGTCTGCATCAATCAGCAGGATCTGGTGGGAGAACCGGCTGTGGGTCGGCGCTTCCGCGGAATAATTTGGCTTCAGGGACTTGTGCATTTTGAAGAAAAATGGTAAGATTAAACATGGCTTCCGATGGAAGCCATGTTTTTCCGTATGAAAAAGGCCATCTATAAATGATGGCAGCCGGAGCCAGAAGGGCAAAAAAGCCTGGAAATACGGCATTTGTCTCCTTAGTTAAATGGATATAACGGGGTCCTCCTAAGGTTGCGTTACAACGGTCACCTCAAAAAAACTAAATAAGGGATTGCAGTTCGACTTTGGTCGGGCTGATAATCATATATCAGACACGTCCATATAGCTCAGCTGGATAGAGCACACGCCTCCTAAGCGGCAGATTGTTCGATTCCTTCGAGCCTTGAAAATTGCATAAAACTTATAAATGTCTCAGTAGCTCAGTTGGATAGAGCACACGCCTCCTAAGCGTGGGGTCGGAGGTTCAAATCCTCTCTGGGACGCCAGAAAGCACCGCTGCAAGCCTTTTTTCAGGGTTTGCAGCGTTTTTTTGTTCCTCCTTCTCCCGGTAATTTTGCTTCTGTTACCGAGAGATTTTTATACGCCGCATGATGTATATTTGCTAATTAGACTCGAACGCTTTTCAGAAATTTGCTAAGAAAATTCTACGTTTTGCTAATTCGATTTTCGGATCACTTTGCCGGGGCTTGCGCCGCTATCAGGGCTGCGAGCGCACTTGCAAGCTCCGGCGACTTCTGAAGCTGCTCCACAAGGCTTTCAAGGTCCAGGGTCGCAGGCTCCGATTTTGCCGGTTCCTCCGGCGGACGGACATTGCGGAGATCAGGCTTGGCATAGAAGGCTGTCTCAAATTTTTGAGCATTGACCTTTCTATCCTCGTCCAGAATGTGAGCATAGATACCGGTTATCATGTCAATCTCGGCATGGCCTGTATCGCCCTGGGTGGCTTTCAGATCGCCGTGGTTCAGTTTCAGCTTGTAGGTGGTGCTGGAATGACGGAGAGAATGAAAGACCACCTTCGGCAGTCCTGCGTCCTCACGGAGCTTTGCAAATTCTTTGAGGATGATCCGATCCTCACAGGGCCGTCCATTGGGAAGTGCCACCACCAGATCGAAGTCCTGATACTCGTCTCCAAGGAAGCCTTTCAGCTCGTCCTGGGACTTCTTCCATTCCCGCAGAATGTAAGCCAGTGTTTTTGGCAGCCACACCTTACGGATACTGGAATCGGTTTTCGGCTTTTTCAGAACAATTCTTGTGCTGGTGTTCGGCATGAGCGGAGTGAAGATGTAATAGATATCCTTCTCACCCAGCGTTTCAATCGCCCGTTTGGAAGCCCGTGTCAGCTCCTTGTCGATGTAGACATAGGCATTATCCGCCGCAATATCTTCATCGGAAATATGGACGTTCTCCCAGGTCAACCCCAGGATTTCACCCATACGCAGAGAGCAGGCAAAGGAAAGGTTCATTGCTACATAGAGCTTGCTGTCCGTGCATTTGTCCAGGGCAAGACGGATCATATCCGCTGTCCAGATATCCCGTTTCGCATACTCCGTTTTCGGGAGGATCACATTGTCAAAGGGATTTCTTGCAATGATTTCCCATCGTACCGCCTGCTTAAACGCACACCGCAGGAGCTTGATGATTTTTTCAATGGTCTTGTCGCTGACATAGGTGGTAACGGCCTTTCGGGTCTTGGTAGACACCGACTTGGTTTTCTGTAAGGTTTGGATATAACCGTCAACCGCACGGGGAGTAACCGCCTGTACCTCCATATCACCGATGATCGGATTGATATAGTTCGCAATCAGCGCCGTTTGGCTGTCATACATAGACACGCCCCATTTCTTTTCTCCGTAAAGAGATACGAAGTCATAAAGGAACTCGGTAATCGTCTGATTGCTTGGCGGTAGAAAAGTTCCCGTGTGCTGCTGATTTTCGATTTCCGCCTTGCGCTTTAAGGCCTCTTTGTGGGTATGCCAGGTTTCCCACTTCTGTTTGGTTTCTCCGTTTTCGTCCACATAGTTGTAAACAACGGAATAGTTTTTCTTTCGCTTGATTATAGATGCCATATCGTTCTTCCTTTCTTGGATCACAGGTCGAGAGAGTCAAGCCACTCGTCAAATGACCGCTTGGAAATGCGTATGGCGTTACCAATTCGCACGATTTTGAAGTGCCCTTCTTTTACAAGGATATATGCGGAAGTTCTTCCGATGCCCAGAATTTGAGCAATATCGTCAACCGTATACGTCCTTCTTTCAGGGGTTTCTTTCTTCGTGCCGTTCCATGTTTGAGACATGAGAACCCCCTTTCAGTTATGAAAAGGAACAGCACGAATATGTGTGGGTAATATAACTTCCACCATCATTTTACCGTGCTGCTCCGTGTTTGTCTGCTGCTAATTGAAAAGTTTACGATCTATCCATAAACTTTCAAAAAAGAAAAGTAGGCTTACGGACGGCTGCTGGCACAGCTCCACGGGAGTCTAACCCCGGCCCATGCTGATGGGTGCGGCGCACAATGCTTTGTGGGCGTTCAATGCGCGAGTATCTTTGACCCTGCCCGTGCGTCGTCGCCCGCAAGCAGCCACGCTTGCTTTGCGGTCTGGTGCTGTTCGCTCGCCCGTTACAGTGGTCCCGTCCTGCGGACTTGAAACGAGGTCATGGCGCACCGGCCGTATGGCTCGGCACAAACAGGAATGTATCCATTTGCCTTATACTGCGGCGTTGGCCTCCCAACGGGCTTTCTTTGTCAAGGTGCTATAACGGTACGCCGCGTGGAAAGGGGAACACGCAGCACCCGGCCCTGGATCAGCTCAGGTCAAAATCCAGAATGGAAATAATCAGCTTTGCTTCCAGCCGACCGCGCAGATCTTCGTCCACCTGGGGACGGGGATAGCCGTCAGGGCCATAGCTCGTCCGTGTAGACAGCGCGGCAATGTAGCCGGAGTAATGCCGGACTACCCGGTTCACCGCTTCGGGGTCGCCTCCGACAGCGGCGGCGATCACCGGGTAAGGGATCAGCGATGCCCGCGTGCACGCAGATTTAGTCATCCGCTTCACCTCCCATCAGCTCTGTCAGCAGCCGATAGGCTTTATGCCTGCGGGTATTGACCGTCCGGCGGGGCATGTTTATGTACCTGGCGATCTGTGCGTCGGTCATCCGCAGGAACCAGTGCATCATAAAGATTTCCCGGTCCTCCTGGGACAGCCCCAGAAGCGCCTCGGCCAGCCCGTCGTCCTCGATCAGAATCACGACCCCTCCCACAGGGAAGGTCGTGTATTCCCACGGGTAGCGGTCATATACCGCAAGCTGGGCCATTTCTGCCTCGGACAGTTCTTCCAAAGATGTGAAACGCTTCTGGTGCCGGCTGATCTGGCGATAGCCGTTGCACGCCTCGCATTTCAGCACCTTCTTGCAGTAGCTGTCAAAGGCGTACTGCTTGTGCTCGTAGTGGCGGTCAGGTTTCAAGTTCTCACCTCCCTTCGTGCCGGGAGGCAGTTCTTTTCTTCCCCTTTCGCTCACTACTCGTTCACGAGTGGTCTGGTTTGGCTGGTTTTCGGGATCTATCTGAAAAAATTTTTTGCCGCTCATAATTGGCTCCTTTCGTTTCGTTCGGGTTGACAGGCCGGAACGAAACGGGGCGGGGAGCGGCAGCCCACGCCCAGGCGCTCAAAGAAACGGGTTTTGTGAGATATGAGCCACAGTATATAAAAAGCGAGCCACAACTCACTTTCATGAGCATGGCTCGCTGCTGCGTTATTGGAATATTTTTCGTAGTGGCATGGGCGTCCGCCGTACAAACGGTAAACCCCGCCTTATTTTGACCTCCTTTGTGTTGGCGCTCTCATCCATATCCCCCTTTACTCTGAAATATGAGTTATAACTCACTTTGCGTGAGCTGTATGGTTATTTATATGAGTGGAAGCACACCCTACAATGATGTAGAGATGATGTGTAGTGAACAATCCGCTGGATCTATTTGCATGGAAGGTGCGGTCAGAACGGAAGCGCCAGCATCTGACGCAGAAGCAGTTAGCTGAACGCCTCGGTATGAACCCCCGCACGATCATAGATTTGGAGACCTGCCAGAGTAATCCGAAATTTGAAACGGTGGTCCTTGTCGCCAAAGAACTGAATATCAGCGTGGACGCCGCTATCTTCCCAGAAATGGTAAATCAGACAGTCTCGAAAACAGTCGTGGACTTCTTTGCCGGGAAAAGCGAAGCAGAGATCGAAAAATTTATCGCGCTCTGCAAACAGGCGGAAGCCTTCCAGAAAGACGAGTAACGCGGTCGGGTTCGATGTGCCCGGCCGCGTTACTGTTTCACCCGTTTGCTATGCGGGCAGTTTATTCTTCTTTTGTTTTGTAAGCATTTTTCAGATGCTCGAAGGACTCCTGGCTGATGACATGCTCCATCCGGCAGGCGTCCTTTTCCGCCGCTACAGGGTCTACGCCAGCCTCGATCAGCCGGTCGGTAAAGAAGCGGTGCTTTTCGTAGATTTGCTCCGCCACTTCCCGGCCCACGTCGGTCAGGTGCAGGAAATAGTCGCTGTCCATTGTCAGGAAGCCGCCGTCCCGCAAGGTAGCCACTGCATGGCACACGCTGGGCTTTGACACCTCCATGTGCCGGGCCACATCTACGGAGCGCACCATACCGCGTTTCTTTTGGAGAACAAGGATGGTTTCCAGGTAGTTCTCCCCGGACGCATGAAGTTTCATCTGAACCTCCTTTACTGAGCCAGCTTCCAGCCGATGGCCTCCTGTCTGGCCGATACAAAATCGGCATACAGGCCCTTTTGCTGGATCAGCTCCGCATGAGTGCCGCGCTGGACGATATGAGCGTTGTCCAGTACAAGGATCTGATCGGCGTTGCGGACGGTTTTCAGACGGTGGGCAATCATGATGATGGTCTTGTCATGGGTCAATGCCTCGATAGCCCGCTGCAATTCATCCTCATTCTCCGGGTCAACGCTGCTTGTTGCCTCGTCCAAAATGATGATAGGTGCGTCCTTCAGCATGGCGCGGGCGATGGAAATCCGCTGTTTCTCGCCGCCGGACAAAGTACCGCCTCCCTCGCCAATCACGGTGTCATAGCCATCCGGCAGGGCAGAAATAAAGTTATGGCAGCAAGCCTTTTTCGCCGCTTCAACCACTTGTTCATGGGTGGCGTCCGGGCAGCCAAACTTGATATTGTTCTCAATCGTATCTGCAAAGAGGTATACGCTCTGGAACACCATCGAGATATTCTTCATCAGGCTGTCCAGCTTGAAATCTCGTACATCCGTACCGCCTATGGTAATCTTCCCGGCATTCACATCCCAAAAGCGGGCAATCAGATTGCACATAGTTGTTTTGCCAGCGCCAGAGGGGCCGACTATCGCCGTTGTTGTCTTTTCCGGGATGGTAAAGCTGACTTGATCCAGTATTTTGCGGTCTGCGTAAGAAAAATCCACCTTGTCAAACACGATCTCACTGGACTCCGGCGTAATGTCAACGCCTTTTTCATCCATTACCGGCGTGTCATCAATGGAGTTTGCCGTATCCATCGAGGCCGCCAACATTTGCAGCAAAGAGGCCATATTCCCGGCGTTCTCCAAATCGTTGAACACCATGAAAGAAGCAATTACCAAAATCAGGCCATAGGCCAGCGGCAGGGAGCCGTCCAGCCAGGACCAAACCGAGGCCAAAAGCAGCAGGACGATGAACACCCGGACAACGGCCTGTTTGATGGCGTCATAGGGAACACTGGCCTTTGTCAGTTTCAGGTTGTCCCGGCAGCTCGCCTTAATTGCACTGCCAATAGACTGCGTGCTGTCCCGTTCCAGCCCAAATGCTTTAACAATCCCCATGCCCTGAATGTACTCCAACACGGACTCTACAAGGGACTCCTGTGTGTGCTGGCGTACCCCGCTGAGCGCGGCAGATTTGCGAAGCGCCAGTTCCGCCGCCGCAAGGTAAATCAGGACACCAGCAACGGCCACGAGACCGATCCGCCAGTCAAATACCAACAGGACGATGACAAGGGCAACCGAGTTGAAAAAACCGCCCAGCACTGACACCAGGACACGGGCTGCTGAGTTCTCTACATCGCCCAAAGTTGTTGTGACAATGGCGGTAATGTTCCCGATACTATTCTTGTTGAAGTAGCCCATCGGGATGTAGCGCAGCCGATCTCCGATGTGGATACGCTTTTCCGCCACCATGCAATAGCCGGTTTCCGTTTGCTCCATCGTGGAGAAATAGGTCGTAATAATACGCCCAATGAGGGAAACGGCCATAATCCCCAGCGAAAGCCAGATAAACTTTCCGTCCCGGTTGTCAGATACCAGCGCGCCGATCACTACAAAGAGGGCGGCAAACTGCATGGCTGAAAACAGCCCGGACAGGAATGAGAATAACAGGGATTTTTTTAGAAGCCCCTTTTTGCTGCCTGCAAAAGCAAAGATTTTTTTCAATGTTCCATACATCTGACAACACCCCCTTACATCTGGTCTTTCGCGCCGATGTGCGCCTGCCACATATCCCGGTAGAGGGGGCAGGTTTCCAGCAGCTTCTCATGCGTACCCTGTGCGTGGATGTTTCCATCCTTCACCACAACGATGTTATCTGCGCCAACAATGGTAGACAGCCGGTGTGCGATCACAATCAGGGTCTTGCCGACAGTCAAAGTGGAAATGGCTTTCTGCACCAGCGCCTCATTCTCTGGGTCGATATAGGCAGTTGCCTCGTCCAAAATGACAACCGGCGCATTTTTCAGCATGGCGCGGGCGATGGCAATCCGCTGGCGTTCACCGCCGGAAAGATGGGAACCGGCGCTGCCGACAACCGTATCATAGCCATTATCCAGCTTGCGGATAAAGGCGTCGCAGCCGCTTTGTTTGGCTGCCTGCTCCACCTCTGCGTCCGTGGCACTGGGTCTTCCCATGCGGATATTCTCCCGGATACTGCGGTTAAACAGGTAGTTGTCCTGAGATACATAGGAAATCTGGTCTGCAATTTCAGACAGCGGCATATCCTTCAGCTCATGGCCGCCGAGGGTAATGCTGCCGGATGTAACATCCCAATACCCGGCAATCAGCTTCGCCACCGTAGACTTGCCGGAGCCGGACGGCCCTACAAGAGCGGTCATGGTTCCGGGGTGGATGGCGAGATTCACATCATGCAAAACCTCTGTTGTCCCGTCATAGGAAAACGACACAGACCTAAGAGAAATGCCGGTATTTTCCAGCTTGATCGGTGTTTCTTTATGGTTCAGTTCTTCGGCGTTCAGAAGCTGGCTGATTTCTTCCACATTTGTCCCCAGTACAGCCAAATCGTCCGTAAAGGTAAAGGCCGCAATAATCGGCCCAATCAGCCCCAGCGAGAAAATCACAATGGACAGGAAGGTGGAAAGCTCCAGACTGCCGGAGAGCCAGAATGCAAAACCGCAGGGCAGCACGCAAATCAGCACTGAGGGCAGGATGGCGTTGTAGGCGCTCATGGTTTTCTGGTTTTCCCGCATCCAGTCCACATAGTAGTTGGCGTTATAATTCACCGCGTCAGAATATTTTTTGTAGGAACCGGCGGATTGGCTGAACGCCTTTACCACCTCAATCCCGCCGATGTATTCTACAATGGCGTTTGCCATCTGCTTTCCCGCTTTAACCGCGCCCTCCCATTTGACGGGATAATTCTTCATACCGGCGGACATGACAGCAAGGCCCACCACCAGCGTAACAAGGGACAGGAGCGCCATGCGCCAGTCCATAACGAACAGATATACGACAATCACCAAAGGCACCAGCACATTTGCGGTCATTTCCGGGAGCAGGTGTGCGAAGGTCGATTCCATGCCTTCAACCCGGTCAACAATCGTCGTTTTATACTGGCCGGACGGAGTATCTAAAATCGTCCCCATCGGGACGCGAGCCAGCTTTGCGGTGATATTCTCCCGCAGATCACGCAGCGTGTAATAGGTCGCTGTGTGGGAAATCGTTGTAGAAAGACAGGAAAATAGCACCTTCCCAAAGTAGCCGCACAGTGCAATAATACCAGCGGTCACATAGCGGGAAAAATTCTGTTCCCCAGACAACATCATTGTGACAATATGCGCCACGCAGAAATAGGGCACCATCTGGCAGGCCACGCCTAATACTGCAAGGATAATACTGCCGATGAATTTCCCGTGATAGGGTTTGCCCCATCCCCATAAAGTTCCTATGGGTGAGTCTTTCTTTTCCTCCTTCATTCTGTGGACACCTCCTTCTTCATATCACTCAGAAAAAACTTTAGCAGGCGTTTTCGGCCATCGCTGTCCTCTATGGAATAACTTTCCTGAATTTGCCCGTTTTCTAAGTGAAGGACATAATTGCAGCAGCGTAGAATAAATTCCGGGTCATGCGTTACCACAAGCGCAGTTCTTCCAGTATTCGCCACCTGATTAACAACATTGGCAACCTGCCTCATGTGAAACAGGTCAAGACCGCTGGTCGGTTCATCGAATAAAATCAGAGGGCGCTCCGAAGCAATCGCAGAGGCAACCGCCACGCGCTGCTTTTGGCCGCCGGACAGTCCCATCGGGTGGCAGTCCTCATAAGGCAGCAGGTCCATCTCCTGCAAGATTTCTCTTGCCCTCTGCTTATCCTCAGTTCTCATACTGAGCAGAATTTCATCCAGAACACTTTCGGTAAAGAGCTGGTGGTTTACATCCTGCATGACCATATAACAGAGTTTCAATCGTTCTTTTCTGGAATAGTTCTTGCTCTGATCCTGCACCGTTCCTTTGAAGTGCTTTTCCAACCCACAGAGGCACCGGGCAAAGGTGGATTTTCCCGCACCATTATGTCCGATGATGGCCGTGGCGCTGCCGGATGGGAAAGAGGTTTCCGTTATATGCAAGGTTTCCGGCTCATGCTTATAGGCGAAGGACACATTCTTTATCGTCCAAACCGCCCCATTCATTCTCTGCGGCGTGCCTTCAACTTCTGAAAGCCCCGCAAGATCAAGAGGGCGCAATCCCATATCGTCGCGCTGTTTTGCCGACAGGCCGCAAAATTCCTCTGCTGTATAATCACCGTCAATTTCTCCATCTTTCAGGTACAGGACACGGTCAAAGAGACCGGACAGATAATACAGCCGGTGTTCAGAGATGATGATGGTCTTTCCCTGCGATTTCAAAGTAAAGAGAAGCTGCCGGAAATCAGCGATAGCGTATGCGTCAAGGTTGGATGATGGCTCATCAAGCACATAAATATCCGGGTCAATCGCCGCTGCCGATCCGCAGGCGATTTTTTGCTTTTCGCCGCCGGACAAAGAAAAAATACTTCTATCAAGCAGCGGCTCCAACTTTAGCTGTGCAGCTACACGTTTTACACGGTCACGCACAAGATCTTCCGCTATGCCGTGATTCTCTGGGCCGAAAGCCAGTTCGCTGGTCGTGTCCACATTGAAAAACTGAGAACGCGGATTTTGAAATACAGAACCGACTTTCAGAGAAATATCAAACAGTGACAGGTCACGGGTATCCTTTCCATCCAGATAGACGGAGCCGGTATAAGTCCCCTCATGATAATGGGGGATCAAGCCGTTAAACAACCGGGTCATGGTTGTTTTCCCACAGCCTGAAGTCCCGCAGAGCAGAACAAAAGAACCGTCCTCAATAGTGCAGGAAATATGTTTTAAAGCGCCACCGGCCTGCCTCTCACTGTCGGGAAGGGTGCTGGCAGGATAAGAAAAGGACACATCTTGACATTCAATCATTTTCTTCACCCCCTTGCGGCAAGCACATAGATTTGCGCTGCAAATGCTCCCAGACAGATCAGCAGGAAAATAACATCCTGCACATGAAAACCCAGCTTACAGATATTCGTCCGTTTTACCGGGCCTCCCAATCCCCGCGTAAGGGCTGCCTGGGACAGTTCCTCTCCGATTTTGACGGAGCAGATCATCATGGGGACAATCCGATACTCTAAAATCGCACCGACTTTTCCACCACCAAAGCGGACGCCACGCATCCGCATGGCGTCCCCAATAGCGCTCCATTCTTCCGCAACCGTGGGAAAGAAGCGAAACATCACAGACATAGGAATGGTGATCTGCTGCGGCAGGTGGAGCCGTTCCATCGCCGCAACAAATTCGCTGACCGTGGTTGTCGTTACCACGAAATATCCCATGACCACGCTGGGGGTGAACCGCAGAAGAATACCAACGACGGCCACCGCGATGTAGTTTGCCACGCCGGTCAGTCGGGACAGGCCGAACATTTCCAGACACAGGCTGCCTCCGAAAATCAGGATATAGAGAAAAGCACCTTTCCATTTTCTGGCTGCTGACAAAAGTAACAGCGGGATCGCCGCCAACACGATGATGTAATACTGCATGACACCTTCATACGAACCGCCTAAAATAAAGACAGCTATGGTAATCAGTACCGCCAGTTTTGTCCGGGGGTCTAATAAAATTCCGCTATTGTTTTTTTGACTTGCAAGAAGTTCGCGGCTCATTACACAATTCCCGCCCGCTCAAAGTGCTTTTTGAAAATCTTCCGTCCGATCAGGCCGCCGACAAGACCACTGACGAAAGCAGCAATAAGCAGTATCGGCAAAATCCAGTCTGGCATATAAGTCATGAGCGTGTCGGCATATTCCTGACCGTAGCCGGGGAGCAGGTTCTGGTAGTAAGCATCACGCGTTACAACGATGGGAATAAACGCCCCGATGACCCACATGGAAAAAACGCCGTGGATCAGCACTTCACGCTTGGCGTTCTTGTAGTCACAGGCTTTCATCATAAAATCGGAAATCAGCCCGAAAATCAGCCCGGTAGGGATGCACCACCAGCCCATGCCGGTCAGCAACATAATGATACCGAGCAGCACCCCGCAGATGGTAAGCATACCGAATTTTTTGATTTTGGAGAAGAACAACATCATCGGAATACCGCCCACAAGCGGCACGATCACGCTGATAAGCGGAATGAAAATCGGGATAAAACCGATGGACGCCGCAGCGAAAATGACGATAAAATAAATCGCCGTGAAAATACCGATATTGATGAGATCCTTTCCTTGCAATTTGTTGTTCATTGCGAAACCTCCTAACATGATTACTTTCGTCTTGATTAGTTCTTGCTAACCGACCCTAATGATAGCATAAATTCAGCTGTGCTTCTATGCACATATCGGTATTTTAAGCCCGTATAGCAAGGAGCTTTTTCGCTCTACCAGAATATCCATTGACCAGGAGTTTTCTCGCAGGTATAATACTATCAGCGATTTTGCGTGATGAAAGGGGCGAAGCAGTTGCGTAACATGATATACAACATTTTAGAAAACAGCGATGCTGTTTCTGGTGTGACCTTGAAAAACAGTCCAAATAGCAGCACATTGCTTTTGGATCGGGCAGATGGCAAGGGACGCATGACATTCCATACGCTCTTTCCGGGGCTGACTTTGGCTTTTATTTTTGTAAACGCTCCCGTATGGCCGGAGTCGGATGAAAATTCAGATCTAAAGCCTTTGCTGATTAACTATTGCGTTTCGGGCAGAAGTGAATTGCTTCTGGATGACGGCTCCTACATTTACCTGAAGGAAAATGATTTTTGTGTCAGTGAACAGACCGCACAGAAAGAATATATCTTTCCCACACGGCAATATCAGGGCATAAAAATATACTTTGACCTGCCACTTCTTTTACAGTCCTGCGGTGAACTTTTGAAATCTTTTTCACTTGACCTCCCTACGCTGGAAGAAAATTATTGTGGCAATCATAAGACATATATCAACGAAGCGGATAGTGAACTGGAAAATATATTTCAAAACCTCTGGCGGCTTTCTGAAAGGCCTTCTATCTTCCATTTGCAAATCTATACGCTTGAACTTCTCCACCGGCTTCTCAACATGGAAATCCGGCCTCCGAAAACCTGCGGCTTCTACACGGAAACGCAGGTTGAAATTGCAAAAAGGGCAGCGCAAATCCTTTCCGATGATCTTCGCCAGCACATTCCTGTACGGCAGATTGCAGAACGCTTTTCGGTCAGTGAAACCAGCCTGAAAAACTATTTTCGAGGCGTATATGGACAGAATATATCCACTTGGCTGCGGGAAATCCGTATGAACGAAGCCGCAAGACTTCTTTCGGACACAAAGCGTCCGATTGCCGAAATATCCGAACAGGTCGGCTACTCTAATCAAGGGAAATTTGCCGCCGTGTTCAAAAAGCAGTTTGGTCTTTCTCCTCTGGAATACCGGCGGTCAAAGAATTTGGAAAACATATAAATGTAGAGGCGGTATTATCACCTGTTAAAGGCAACAATACCGTCTTTCTTTAGATTTTTTCAGTAAGTCAGCCAAAATCTCCGTTTCAAATTGTAGTATTAGTAGGGAGAGAATACGAGGGTAGGGTTACGGTAGCAAGCACAGCAAGCGAGTACCCGCTTGCGAATTTTGAGATTTTCAGGCCCCTTACCCGAAAATTCAAAATTGCTTGTTGGGATAGTCCCAAACCCTTATAAAGAACGGAGGCGACGCATGGCAAACCGAAAGCGGAATATCCAAATGAAATTCTATGTCACGGAGGATGAAAAACGGCTCATAGACGAAAAAATGAGCCAGTTACCCACACGCAGATATGGTGCCTACCTCCGCAAGATGGCGATTGATGGATATATCATCTATACGGACACCGCAGATATCAAGGCATTTACCAAAGAGCTTTCCGCCATCGGTCGGAACATCAACCAGATTGCCAAGCGTGCCAACGCCGGAGGCCCTGCGTATCAGGCCGACATGGACGAGATACGGGAAAGGCTGGATGAGATATGGCAGTTACAAAGACGCATCCTATCAAGTCAACGCTGAAAGCGGCCATTGACTATATCTGCAACCCGGAAAAGACGGACGGAAAGCTGCTTGTATCCTCCTATGGCTGCGCCGCTGAAACCGCGGATATTGAATTTGCCTGGACTCGCCGCCACGCCATCGACAAGGGAACGAACCTGGGCCGCCACCTGATCCAAGCCTTTCAGCCTGGGGAGGTCACGCCGGAACAGGCCCATGAGATCGGCATGGAGCTCGCAAAAGAAATCCTGGGCGGCAAGTATGAGTTTGTACTTACCACCCACATAGACAAAGATCATGTTCATAACCACCTGATTTTCAATGCGGTCAGCTTTGCGGATCACAAGCATTATCATTCCAACAAGCGAAGTTATCACTATATCCGCCGCACCTCCGACCGGCTTTGCAAGGAACACGGTCTGTCCGTCATCATCCCCGGACAGGACAAGGGCAAGAGCTATATTGAACATCAGGCCACGCAGAACGGCACCAGCTATAAGGCAAAGCTGAAAGCGGCCATTGACCGGCTCCTGCCAGCCTGTTCCGATTTAGAAGAACTGCTTCGTCGCCTGCAGAGAGAAGGCTATGAGATCAAGCGGGGCAAATATATCTCCGCCAGAGCGCCGGATCAGGAACGATTCACCCGTCTGAAAACCCTTGGTGTGGACTACACCGAAGAAGCCCTTGCCGCCCGGATCGCCGGACGCTCCAGACCTTCCCGCCAGCCGAAACAGCCAAGCGGAAAGATCAGCCTGCTCATTGATATCCAGAACAATATCAAGGCGCAGCAGAGCGCAGGCTTCACCCATTGGGCGAAGCTGAACAATCTGAAACAGGCCGCCAAGACCATGAATTTCCTGACCGAGCACGGGATAAGCAGTTATGGAGAACTGGAAAGCAAACTGACCGCAGTATCCGCACGCAGGGATACCGCTCATGCAGAAATCAAGCGGGTAGAAAGCAGAAGTGCCGAACTTACCCTTGTGATGAAGCACGCCGGCACTTACCGTCAGCTAAGGCCACTTTATGACCGATACCGTAAATCGAATGATAAAGAAAAGTTCCTGCGGGGGCATGAGAGCGAGATCATCCTTTTTGAAGCAGCCGCCAGAGAATTGAAACGGCTGGGGGCTGTGCCGCTGCCGACAACGGAAAGCATGAAAACGGAGCTTACCAATCTTGCTGCAGAAAAGGAACGGCTCCTTGCAGAGTACAAAGCCGCAAGAACCGAAGCACAGGAATACGAAACTGTCAAACAGAATGTGGATGCGCTGCTGACCGTTCCAAAGGAACAGGAACAACAGCGGCGGCATGAACTGGAATAATTTTCTTTGAAAGGCGCTGGGCGCAGCTCCCGGCATTCTGTATAATGGAATTGCGGAAGGAGGTTTTACCGATGACAAGAAGCGAAGCAATCAAAGCATTTTTCTTCAAAAGCGCATTGCCCGTGACCGTGGCACTGATTCTGTACTGTATCTTCAAATCCGCCTGCGTGAAGAACGGAGAGCTTGACTATGTATGGCTCTGGATACTCTGCGGGTTGCCGTTTGGACTCCATCGGATGTGCCTCTGGATCGTGCCGGGCGGCGGTTCCCTGGGTGGAGGGGTTGCCCTGTTTGCATTGAACTTCATTATCGGCGGTGTGATCGGCGGTTTCGTTCTGGCCTGGCGGCTGATTGTGGCGGTGTGGTATGTGCCGCTGACGATGTACCGGCTAATCGCTGGATGATTTTCTTGCGTCATGGAAATATGGAAAACTGCCGCTCGTGCCGATGGAAAAACCATTCACAACCTGATGGAAAAAGACAAGCCTTTTCCCACAGGCCTGCAAACAGCTTTCCCACAGCCTCGCAATTCTGGCAGTTTACGCACATTCCCACAACGCCTACTACGGCGAATTTTGCTTCTTTTATAGAAATAGAACCCCTTTCATGTTAAAATTAAAATACATACTCTAAGGAGGTTGAAGCGCATGGACGAAAATAATTCCATCCAGCTTTTTGAAGATAGAAAAATACGCACCGCATGGGACGAAGAACAGGAAGAATGGTATTTCTCTGTTGTGGATGTTATTGCTGTCTTGACAGATAGCTCTAATCCAACAGACTACCTCAAAAAAATGCGTAAGCGTGATGAACAGCTTGCAAGCTACCTGGGGACAAATTGTCCCCAGGTAGCAATGATGGGTGCAACAGGCAAAAAGCGTAAAGTGTTGGCGGCAACGGCTGAACAGATTTTACGCATTATTCAGTCCATCCCATCACCTAAGGCTGAACCATTCAAACTCTGGCTTGCGCAGGTCGGCCGTGAACGCATCGAAGAAACGATTGACCCGGAACAGGCAATCGACCGTGCATTAGAGACCTATCAGAAAAAGGGATATGATACAGACTGGATTCATCAGCGACTTCTTTCTATCCGTGTCCGTAATGAGCTTACCGCGGAATGGCAGGAGCGCGGCGTACAGCAAGGCAAAGAGTATGCTATTCTCACAGATGAGATCACGAAAGCCTGGTCCGGCATGACTACTCGGCAATATAAGAAGCTGAAAGGTCTGAAAAAAGAAAACCTCCGTGATAATATGAGTACGATGGAAATTGTTCTGAATATGCTTGCAGAGGCAACAACCACAGAACTGTCAAAAGCACATCAGCCGGAAGGATTTTCTGAAAGTCAGAAGATTGCCCGTCGTGGCGGCAGCTATGCCGGTCAGGTTCGACAGGATATTGAAAAGGATACCGGGCGACTAGTCATTACATCGCAGAACGCCGCACAGCTTAATGCCGTAGTCGTTGACATGATAGAAAGTGTAGCGGAAACGGAAAAACCTGATAATGACGAAAACAAATAAAAAGGCGGGAGTACAGCCAATCGGATGAACCGAAAAGCTGTACTCCCGTTTTGTGTATCAGAAAGTGTTTGGAATCGAGCCATTTTCTCTATGTGCCAGCAAGCAGACCGACACATGAGAAATCATAAAGGCTCCCTTTGAAAATACGAATACAGGGAATTATTCTGCGTTTTTCGCCCCCTTATCTTCACATATTTTAGACCGTTTGGAATTGTAATGCGGACAAGCGACCAGACACGCCCGGAAACTCTGCTTGCAGCCGTGAACACATTTTTTACAGATATGGTTATACTGCCGCCTGCCGTTCTCACCCAGGAAGAACGCCCATTCCAGCCTCCATTTCTTGCTTCGGCTCATAGGCAGTCGTGCTCCGGCACATCACGGCCGGGCTTTTTGACCTCCTGGGGCTTATGCTCGGCACATTCCCGTTTGGCGTCCTCCAACCGCTCACGGATGGAAGACTTCTCTGGCGTTGTCCGCTCTGCATACTCCTGGGCTTTTTCCAATTCTTCGCCGCGTCTGCCGTTGTTGATAACGCCGTCGATCATGCCGTAGTCATCCTCCAGCGTCATTTCAGCGGTGCGGAGAGGATTGTCCTTCTCCGGCTGCTCCGCTGCCACGGCAAAGGCCCGTGTACCATTTCCCATGATAAGATACTTTCCATCATCGGAAATATGGTGGACACCGTAACCGGCCGCCTCCATCTGCTCCCGGCTCATAGCCGTCACCTGAAAGCTGCCCCTCGGTGTCTGCACACGTTCGCCAGTTTCAAAACGGTCTGGCAGATAAGCGAGGTCTTGCTTCTCTGCCGGGACAGGGAGAACAACGATATTGCCATTGATCTGCATAAATCGTTCCGGCGTTTTGAACTGTTCCGTGTATTTCTGAATCAGTTCCGGGGACAGGGACGCAAAATCTTCCTCACCAAGTCCAACCACCAGGAAAGTCCCTGCTACGATATCATAAATTTCTCCATTTTCATCCCGCAGCCCACGGTTCAGATCAAGCCCTATGAGCTTTCCTTCATCATTGCAAACCAGCGCCACCGGGTCAGAATAGGGATAAGTTGCGCCAATGTCTCCGCCGACCTCCGCCTGCAGGGAATGAAGATCGGGGTCGATCTCCTTCACATAGGGTTCCTTCATAGGCTCCACTACAAGCACAGTCATCTTTTCCGAGGCAACCTTCTCCGCAGCGGACAGCATTTCATCCGCATGGGACTTCTCCGGGTCATCCAAAGCGGCCTTGACCTCCGCCGGATCAAAATCAAGAAATTCCTCATAGCCCGTGGCATCCTTGAACTTTTCAATCTCCGAAGGAAGATAGTCCTCCTGCGTCTGCCCCAGCGCCGCCAGCTTTTCATCCAGCGCAGAAATGCGTCCCGCCATCAGGTTTTCGTAAAGTTCTTCTTTTGCGGCGTGTGCCTCCGGGTGCTCCGCTGCATACTGCGGATCGTTCTGACGGAAAAATTCATCCATGTCAAAGGCGATATCCATAGCCCATTCAGATTTTTCTTCTTCGGGAAGATCGTCCTGAAAAGTCATCACCCGGTACTCGTCGGGGATACTGCCGCGCTCGCCGTCATAATACTCATGGAAGGCTTCTCTGGTATCCCACACATAGCCCTGATCGGTGAAAGTGCCGTTTTCCTCCAACGCCACATCCCGGCCATAGGCTTCATAGTCGATATAGTTCTGCAGGTGGGCGGGAACTTTTGAAACCTCCAGTTCTTCGAGGTAATAACGCCCCAGATCGTCATAATCCTCGATATTGGGGTAAATCTCATAACAATCCAGATTCTCGGTGAGGTTGATGATTTCCTGCAGGCTGCTGGTATAGTCGCCGATCTCCATAGCGGCCTGGAACTTCGCATAGTCGCTCTGGTCCATTTCATCCAGCTTCGACGCCAGATAATTCAGCTCGTCCAGATTCTCATATTCACCCAGCTTACTGTAAAGACCGTCCACATAGCAGTCATAGTCCGTGATGAACCATTCCTCATAGGGCTGGCCGAAGTCATCCTTCTGGCCGATCCCGATCCGCTTAAACACTTCTTTCAATTCCTCGGCGGTGGTGGGAAACTTCACCCACTCGCCCACAAGCTCGCCCTCATTGTACTTCCCAAGATTGGTGATAAAGGCGGCAAAGGGATAATCCTTGTCGTGATCGTAATATGGCATGTGTGTCCCTCCTTATCTTTTTTTCGGAAATTCCAGCTTAAAATTGATGTACTTGCCGCCCGTGTCATCCAGGATCACCGCAGCGTCATAAGTGGCCTGTTTCTTTTCAGACCACATTCCCTTGACATTGGTGCGACCCTTTTTCAGAAGGTCCGTTGCCATCTTCTTTGTCAGCTCCTTCTTGCGGCTCATCCAGAAGCGGTCATTTTTCCAGAGGACGAAACCGCAGGACCGATCTGAACACGCAAAGTTATTCTTGCCCTCATAGATCGGCTGGCCGCAGCGGGGGCAGGTGCCGATCACTTCCTTCTCTGGGGCAAACAGCTTTTTGCCGTCCTCGGAAATGCAGGAATAGACTGACACGATCTCCTGGACCATCGTGCGGATACCGTCCATGAAGGCATCCGGGTCAGTGCTGCCTTTTGCGATCTCCGTCAATTTCTGTTCCCATTCCGCTGTCAGCATGGGAGAGGTCAGTGGCTCCGGCAGAATCGTGACAAGGTTGATACCGGCTTTTGTGGGGATCAGGCTCTTGCCCTTGCGTTCCACAAATCCGGCTGCCACCAGCTTTTCGATGATAGCTGCCCTGGTCGCAGGCGTGCCAAGACCTTTTCGCTCCGCCTCATCGGGGATATCGTCCTTGCCCGCATTCTCCATAGCGGACAGGAGGGTATCTTCGCTATAAGGCTTCGGCGGCTGTGTGAAATGCTCGGTAACAGCAACCTCCGCACCGTCAAAAGTCTGCCCTTCGGTGAAGTCCGGGAGCGTATCGCCGTCCCCATCCGCAGGCTTTTCCTTCAAGAAGGCATGGAAAATGCGGTCGATTTCCCGCCAGCCTTCGGAGAGAATACGCTTGCCCTTTGCGGTAAAGGAATGACCGCCGCAGTCGAAAACAGCCGTGACCGCCTCATACATATACGGCTCCGCCGATGCGCACAGCAGCTTGCAGCAGACAAGGAGGAACAAATTGCGCTCGCCCAGAGGCAGAGCCTTGATATCCGCTTTTTCAATCTCCATTGTGGGGATAATGGCGTGGTGGTCGGATACATCCTTGTCGGAGATCATGGACTCTACCAGCGGGAAGAAGTTACTGCAGCTATCAAAGGGCGGCAGCTTTGCCGCCAGATGGATCACGCAGGAGGCTGTTTCTGCCATGTCGGAGGTCAGATACCGGCTGTCCGTGCGGGGATAGGTCAGCAGCTTTTTTTCATAGAGGCTCTGGGCGTAGTCAAGGGTCTGCTTTGCCGTGTATCCGAACAGGCGGTTTGCCTCCCGCTGCAAAGTGGTAAGGTCATAAAGCTTCGGAGGCTGTTCCTTCTTCTGCTCTTTCGTGACGGAAGTACAGGTAATGGCTGCGCCCTTGCACGTCGCCGCTGCCTGTTCCGCCTCTGTTGGATCGGTGAACTTCTTCGACACCGCCTCGGCTCCATCCAGCGTCAGGCGCAGCAGATGATATTTTTCCTTGTGGAACAGCGTGATCTTCGCATCACGCTCTGCCAGCATTGCCAGAGTGGGCGTCTGAACACGGCCCACATTCAAGGTGCGGTGATAGAGAACGGAGAAAAGGCGCGTGGCGTTGATCCCCACCAGCCAATCCGCTTTCTGGCGGCAGAGGGCAGACTGATACAGGGCTTCATAATCGGCACCGGGGCGCAGATCAGAAAAACCCTCCCGGATAGCGCTGTCCTCCATCGAAGAAATCCAGAGACGAAGAATTGGCTTGCGGCATCCGGCCATTTCATACACCAGACGGAAGATCAGCTCACCTTCACGCCCAGCGTCACAGGCATTGACGATGGTATCCACATCGGGGCGGTCCATCAGGGCACGGAGATTTTCAAAAGCATCATCCTTGCCTGGTGCCAACACATAGCGGAACGGCTCCGGCAGAATGGGGAGATCATCATAGCGCCATTTCTTGAAACGCTCATCATAGCCACCCGCATCCATCGGGGATACCAGGTGCCCTACACACCAGGACACAAGAAGGCCGCTGCCCTCATAAAAGCCATCGGCCCTGGATGAAACACCCAGGGCCGATGCGATAGATTTTGCCACACTCGGTTTTTCTGCGATAATCAGTTTACTCATTCTTTTCCTCCGTTTCCTCGTCCTCAGTCAGATATTCTTCTTCATCCTCCAGGTCGAAATCATCCAGATCAGCGGGAACTTTCTTGCCCTGCTTCGGTTTCAGCACCAGTAAATAGACCGCTGCGCCGCCTCCGGCTGCAAGGATCAGCAGCGCCGCCAGGATCGCCCCGGTATTGCTTTTCTTTTCAGGCTTCGGATTCTCCGGCTCGGTGGGCTCCGTAGCTTTCTGTTCTGTGCCAACACATTCACTAAGGTTTTTTACGCAGACCGGGCAAGCGGTATTGACCGCTCCGGCCTGACACTTCTCCGTACAGGTGCAGACAATAGGCGTTTCCGCCTTTTCTCCGTCCTCCGTGAGTGCCATGAGATCGGCTTCATCCACCTGGTTCAGAAAATGCACGGTTTCCTCGCCCTCGTCGTCACGGTCGATAATGAGATAGAACACATTGCCGTTTTTCGTTTCTACTGTAATAAACTGCTTGCCGCTGGTGGTTGGGCTGCCAATATCGTCGATCAGCGACAGGTTCCCGTCCGGCGTCAAAGCGGCACCGCCATTCAGACCGCCGCCCAGCATCCCCAGCAGATTTTCCAGCGTTTCCGCGTCCAGAGAGAAAGAACCTTCCCCGGAACCAGCCTCGCCGTCACTTACCGTCATGTAGCCGGAATAGACATAGCCGATTTTCTCTGGCAGGATGACCTTCAGCCAGTCGCCGTCCGTGCCGATCACCTTCACGGTCGTTCCGTTGGGAAGCTGGGTGAAGGCGGTATAATCCATTCCTGCACCCGTGCGGACATTCAGATTGCCGCCGCCCGTGGTGACAGTACCGGTCTGCCCGGAGTCATTTTCACTGGAATTGAACTGGATACCGTCCTCGGTGACGGATACCGTGACCTGGCTGCCTGCCAGAGCGGAAAGCAGATCAGCGACATCCCCAGCCGTTTCCTGTTCAGCCACGGACTCCGTGCTTTCCTCGCCGCCGCTGGCAAAGGCGGTGATAGAAAAAGCGGCAGTGCTGAGCACCACCGCCAAAAGAGCCGATACCATTTTTGTCATAAAGTTATGCTTCATCCTCGTATCCCTCCGTTTCCTCATTCTCGGTGTTGCCCTCCTGCAGCATACCTTCCGGCAGGGAGATCATACCGCTGGCATAGGCTTTCAGGAAAGCGGTCAACTCCTTGTTGTCCATCTTCACGGCTTTTACCATGCGGACGATTTCCAGATTTTCTTCCTCCGCAAGCTGGGCTTCCAGCGCACGAAGGCGTTTCTGCTGCTCCGCGATCTTTTCTTTGGTTTTCGCAATGTCATTGCGGATCTTCTGTGTCGTTGCCATAAATCAAATTACCTCCATATCGTTTTTTAGTTGTAGGGCGGTCGCCCGAAAGCGTAAAAGTGGGATTGCCAGTAGCTTGTGTTGATATCTGCATACTGGATGGGGTCGCCGCAGTGCAGCATTTTTCCGCCGCCCACATAGATACCCACATGGGAAACGCCCGGCGTATCGTAAGTGCCGACGAAAAAGATCAAGTCGCCGGGTCTTGCGTTGGCAGAGGATACCGGGGTGGAAATGTCGTAGAGTCCCTGGGCTCCCAGCCTGCCCGTATTGCAGACGCCGCTTTGCGTCAGCACCCAGGACACGAAGCCAGAGCAATCAAAGGAAGTGTTTGGATTGCTGCCGCCCCAGACATAGGGATAGCCAATGTACTTCTCCGCCTCGGTAATGAGCGCCGCAAAGGTTTCATCTTCCATTGCGGAAGGTGGGATATCATAGGTGGTGGGCGGTTTGGTGTACTTGTCTACATAGCCGGAGCCTGGGAATAAATCTTCCCGGTTCCCCAGCGTTGCCATATAGACCGCATACAGGGAAAGCGTTTCTTCGTCCATGATGTAGACCGGCACATGGGAAAGGTCGAAGTTTTCCAGCTTCACCTTGCAGATATAGTAGTTGTACGGTACTTCCACGTCATAGTCATTTCCCTCGCTGTCTGTCCGTGTCTCCGTCCGATAGCGCACCTCCACTTCCACGGTCTGCGTCAGGATGTACTGCTTTTCAAAGAGCATTTGCAATTCCGCCTGAACCTCGTCGATGGTGAACACCCCTTCATGGAATGCCGTGAGAATGGAAATCAGCACATAAGGGTCATGTTCGATCTCGTCCAGATCAAAACGGTATTCGTCATATCCGGGGTGCAGAGCCTCATAGTGGTCCAGTTCATATTGAAGCTCCTGCTCCAGTTCGCAGTAGGCCGCCTCCGCAGCCAGCATATCCGCATCCTCGGAGAGATAAGAGGAAGTGAACACGCCGCCCACGCCGGAGCCCGCCATCATGGAACAGGAAGATACCCCGCCAAACAGCAGAGCAACACAGGCGCCAATGCCGATCACCAACAGCACCGCCCGACTATGGTGCTTGATGTAGAGGAATGTTTCCTTGAAGGCGTCCTTTGCTTTCTGCGCCGCACTTTTCGCCGTGGCTGCTGTGTTCTTTGCGGTTTTCTCTGCCTGTCGCAGCTCCTTTGCATAGTTCCGCTTGATCCGCTGTTTCTGCAGAAAGCGGGATATCGGGTTAGAAGCTGCCAATGCAGGATCATCATGCAGTGCCTTTTGGTAAAGGTAGTCGGCGTTTGCCTTAAAAGAAGCCTGCTCTGCCTTCGCCGCGTCACGCCAGGGCTTTGTGCGGTGATGGTGGACGGCGGCACGGACTTTGCCCTTTCCATAGGCAAACCCGCGTTCCGTCAACACCTCGCCTTTGTGTCCGGCCTCTACACCCACATTTTCCTGCTCTACCTCATGCACCTTCGCGTGGGCAGCGTGGACAATCTCATGGACAGGCCGAGAAAGCGGATTGTGCCGCAGGCGTCCGTTGGGGCGTTTCTCCACTTCTTCAAAGTGAAGCTGCGTTTTGCCTTTTCCGGCTGTCTCGTCAAAAACACGCTCGGTACGGAGAACTTTCTTTGTGGGGATAGCGGCCGTTGCCGCATCCAGCCGATCCGCCGCACGGTCGGAACGGTCAATGTATTTCCCAAGTGCGGGATCGGCACGTTCTTCCTCGGTGAATTGCAGACGGGAGGACGGGCGCTGCCTTGCAGCAGAACCATCCCGCACCGCCTGGGTATCAGCCTTTTCAGCCTTTCGTGCGCTTTTCTTCTCATGGTGTTCCGCCGCACGCAGGGCAAGATCAGCCGCAGCGCCAGCGGATTCTTCCGAAGAAGCAGACAGTTCCGTTTCCGGCTCCCGGCTGCTGATATGTTCCACCTCTCCCGTGGCAAGGTTTTCCGATACCGCACCGTCACGGGTCATTTTCTGCGTGATCTTATCGGTCGCTTTCAGTTCCCTCATAGGCAGTCACCTTCCTTTCCATAATGGCAAAAGTCGCCGCAGGTGCCATTCTCGATCATGGCAATATAGCGGAAAATGGGATAGGCCTGGGGCGGGCAGACCGCATTTCCCAATGTTTTCAGCCGCAGCGCCCGGTCATCCATGCGCTCGGTCATGCGGGGGATTCCTTCTGGCTCGGCGGCCCAGAGGATACGTCCGTCCATCCTTTCGGGAAGCCCATGAGCCATTCCACCCAATCCGGGTTCAGTGCTGCCGTTTCGGACACCGGCTGTTCCTGGGAGATGATTTGCGCCGACAGGTTCCCGTCCTTCTTCGCTGGATCGAAGGCCGACGGCTTCAAGGTCGAGCGGAAACCGTCCGACGCCACCGGGGTCAGATAGAATACCGCCGCCGACAGGCTGAGGCTCCAGATCGCCCCGTTTCGGTTCCTCTTGCGGAATATCCCATTGTCCGACAGGAACACATCCAGGCTTGCCGCGTCCCTGGCGGTGTTGTTGTCGGAGGCAAGGGGTGTGGGAAACATCAGCCGCGACGATAAAAGTTCGCTGGCGCTCATGCCATGCGCCGACGCCGCAAGCCGGAAATACGAATGGGAGAACAGCGTATCCCGCTTTTGCCAGGTCAAAGATCGTTTTGTCGAGCCCCATATTGATGAAGCCAGCAACATTTTCCCCAAGCACCCAACGGGGCCGCAGCTCGGTAATAACGCGGCACATTTCCGGCCACAGGTAGCGTTCATCCGCAAAGCCCTTCCGTTTTCCGGCGGTGGAGAAGGGCTGACAGGGAAAGCCGCCTGAGATAACGGTAACTGTTTCAAGTCCTGTTTTTTCAAAAAACGCCTCCTTCGTGAAAGTAGTAATATCCCGGAACCTGGGAACATCCGGCCATCGTGCGGTGAGGACGGAGTGCGGAAAATCCGCCCACTCACACTGGCAGACGGTTTCAAACCCGGCAGCCTCCGCCGCCAGGTCCAGACCGCCAATGCCGGAAAACAGGCTCACATGGGTCAGTTTATTCATGGTCTTTCGGCGCACGGAACGGTTCGATCTCACTTTCCAGCTCCGCAAGAACCGCCTCCATATCCGCCGTGACCGCCTTGCTTCTGGCAATCAGCCGGTTCATCACATCAAAGAAGGTTTCGCCCTCCTGTTTTTCTTCCGTATGCAAATAGCGGGGATCATTCATGTTCGTTTTCTCCTTTCCCGGTTTCACCAAGTTTTGTCGTCATAATGCTGTAAAGTTCATTGTCCTTCGGGAAGTCATCCACAAAAGGCAGGATCACATTGCCGAAGAAGATCAGCCCCTCGCCGGGGCCTGCGTTGCTGATATGTGCCGCCTGCTGGTTGGAGATATTCAGGCGCTCGCAGAGGATTTTCCTGTCTCCGCTGGCCTGGTTCAGAAGGTACACAAAATCGCTGTTTTCAAAGATGTTCTCGATTTCCGGGGAGGAAAGCAGGTCCTTAATGTTCTGCGTGATCCCCGTGGGGATACCGCCCCATTTGCGAAAGCGTTTCCAAATCTCCACGCTCCAGGTACCGACCTCGCCGCGCAGCAGAAGGTGGAACTCGTCCACGAAATACCAGGTGGATTTACCCTGATCCCGGTTTTGGGAAACACGGTTCCATACCTGGTCTTGGATCACCAGCATACCCAGGCTTTTGAGCTGCTTTCCCAGCTCCTTGATATCGAAGCAGACAATGCGGTTGTTGATATCCACATTGGTACGGTGGTTAAAAACATTCAGGCTGCCATACACATACAGTTCCAGTGCCGCCGCGATCCGCTGTGCCTCCGGCTCCGGCTGCCGTTTGATCTCGTCATACAAATCTTCCAGCAGCGGCATATTCTTCGGGCGGGGGTCTGCGATATAGGGGCGGTACACGATCCGCACAGCACGGTCAATGACCGTCTTTTCCACCGGCTCCAGACCGTTCCGGCCGCCTGCCGCCAGTTCACAGAACGACAAGATAAAGTCAGATTTCAACGCCAGCGGGTTATCATCCTCGCTGTAATTGAGGTTGATATCCATAGGGTTCACATACTGCGTACTGGTAGGTGAGATTTTGATGACCTGTCCTTCCAGACGGTTCACCAGCGGAAAATATTCCGCCTCCGGGTCGCAGATCAGGATATCGTCCTTTGTGTTCAGGAACACACCCACGATGGAACGCTTTGCGGAAAAACTCTTGCCGCTGCCGGGTGTGCCTAAGATCATGCCGTTGGGTGTTTTCAGCTTTTTGCGGTCAGCAAGGATCATGTTGCCGGAAGTGGCATTGAGCCCGTAGTAGAGGGCTTCGCCGCCGTGGAAAATCTCCTGTGTGGTGAAGGGAACGAACACCGCCACCGCCGAAGTGGTAAGCCCACGCTGTATCTTAATGCGGTTGACACCCAGGGGCAGAGCCGACACGAAGCCGTCCTCCTGCTGAAAGTCCAGCCGCACCAGGGAGCAGTTATATTTCTGCGCCACGCTTGCCGCACGGAGAAGGTCATTCTCCAGCTTTTGCTTGCTGTCCGCAAAGTTCACCACCAGGAAGGTCATTAGGAACATTCGCTCATTTCTGCTTTGCAGATCACGGAGGATATTCTTTGCCTCGCCTGCGTAGGTGGCAAGGTCAGTGGGGATGATATCCATATCGAAACCTTCCCGCACCGCCTTTTTCTGCGCGTCGATCTTCATACTGTCAATGTCGGTGATCTTCCGCTTGACCGTTTTGATCGCCTCGTTCTGGTCCATGCTGCGGATATGGAGGCTGACAAGCAGCCCGCTATCCGTATCCAGCAACTCGGTGAGCATACGATCATCCATTTCCGGTGCGCTGATCTGCAGAAAGGACACGGCGCAGAATTTATCCGCCATCGTGAACTTCCGTGCTTCACCGAAGCGGAAGGAAGATGGTGCGATAAAATCCTGGACCGACAGGCCGGAAGGGGCAAGCCAGCTCCATTCAAAGGCAAACCGTTCCCCGTCCGGGTGCAGGATGCCGTGGAGCATTTCCAGCCACTCCTTGCCGCCAAGCTCCTTTGCCAAAGCACCCATGACCTTGAAATGGTTAAGGGCGTCCATGATGATCCGGGAAAATCGTGCCCGTGCGGTTTTGCTGTCCCGTGCCTCGATGGTGAGGGTCAGGTACTTTGTTTTGATAAGACCGTTGTTGCCCCGTTCAAGCTGCTTGCGGAGCATTTGCGTGTAAAGCTCACGGATATGGTCGAAGTGATCTCCCTGCGCCGCGATCTCGATACGCTTCACAAAATCCTCCCGGTTCATGCGGCGGCTCACAAGGGAGAGCTGCATCCCGATAGAAGCGTCATGGGCGTTATACATATCGCAGAGGGCTTCAAAAATCGCCGTCTGATCGTCAGGTTTCGCAAGCTGATAATTCACATCCTCGAACTCGATACACTTCGACCAGGTGTGATCGTCCAGCTTGCACAGGCCGTCCGGGTACATCTGGCGGAACGGTAAGGTGTCCTGTGCAGAATGTACCTTGCCGTCGCCTCTGGCGGTTTCCAGGATACGGCTGATCTCACGCTTTTCTGCGGCGGTCAGTTTTACCGCGGCTTTTGACGCCTGCCGTGCCTGCGGCTCTGGCTTTCGCTTTCTGAACAATGGCTTTCACCTCCTTTTCCGCCTGGGCCTGCCGCTCCAGGGCTGCGTAGAAATTGTTTGTCTGGTAAGGCCGTTCCTTCGTCCGCAGGAACATACAGCGGATGACCTGTCCGGCTACTACCTCCAGGGGTTGGCCGTGCCGCTCATACATGGCGAGCAGAAAGAACGGGAGCATGACGATAATCATGCAGAACGCGGCGGCGCTGTTGCTGGCCGTGCGTCTGAGCAAAAAGAAAAGCGGTACTCCGATGAGTGCCGCCGCTCCGAAACATATAAGCTGCCGTTTGGTAAGTCCAAACAGCACTTTGGATTTTACTTTCGTCAAATCCTTTGGAATGGTTACATACGCCAATTTATCAAGCCTCCTTAATGCGCTCCGAACAGGCTCTTAGAGAGGCTGCCGGTCTTGAACAGGGCGAAGCACAGCAGGACCGTGTAGCCCATGCAGGCCCATATCGCGCCTGAGATATTTCCGTCCGTGGCGATACTCTGTACCAAAACAGAGTAGATTCCCACGCACACCATGATTAGAAATGCCTGGAACGCCAATGCAAACAGGGATTTCAAGTAGTTCTGTCCTGTATGGCTCCAATCCCGGTTTGTCATAGTGGCAAGCGGGATCGGTCCAACGGAAGTCGTCAAATACACCTCAATCATGCGACCATAGATGACAAGCATGATACAGATGGAAAGGGCATTCATGGTAAGCCCCACGAAAAGGGACTGGAACCACAGCCCGAACAGTTCTCCCGTGCCCAGGGCTTCAAGCTGCGCCTCCATATCCGTGATGACGCTGCTGATATCAATGGAGGTATTCCCAATGATGACGCCTGCGCTGCTGTTCACAACGCTTTGCCCGACATCGAAGATACCCATGACGATATTCCATGTGTTCGTCACAATAAGAACGGCACAGAAAGTCTTGAAAATCCACTTGAAGAACATCCAGGTATCTACATCGTGCAGATTGTTTTTCTCTGTCACAAGCTGGATCAGCTCATAACACATTACGAATGTCAGGATAACCCCGGCGATTGGAACGATCACCGTTTCAGAGAGGTTTCGGATCATAGAAACCACGCCGCTGTTCCATGCCAGCGGCGTCTGTCCCACTTCACCGGCGATCTCGCCTACTTTGGTATTGACCGTATCGAACATGCCCGACAGGTTTCCCGTGATCCCCTCGATGAGCAGCCCTCGGAGCCATTCATCGAGTTTGTCGAGTATGCCGCCCATAAGCGATCACCGCCAGACGATCAACCGAACAGGCCGGAGAGCAGAGGTACAAGGGTGATGCCGATGAGGGCGACACCGCCGCCGGCCATCAACTGTTTCATACCCTGGCTTTTTGCTTATGTGTGATAAAGAAGTAATAGAAGTGTAAAAAATTTTGCCGTTCCTATCCGATACTCAGCTCTGGTATCGGATAGGGCGGGCGGTCATTCGGGCAAGTCCACCTTGCCAACGAAAGAATAGTAAATCTCAATGTCCTGTCTGCGTGTGCCGTTTTCATCGTAGCTGCACTCATGCACAACGATTTTCTCTACAAACTCACGCAAGAGGGTGTGGGTCAGTTCTTCAAAGTTCATGTGCTTGCGGACAATGTTCATAAACTTTTCTGCGTTTACGGTGGCTTCCTGTGCTTTGGAAAGCTCCGCCTGTATTCTGGCAACACGCTCTTTCAATTCCTGCTGTTCGGCTTCATAATCTGCCGAAAGCTCCGTGAAACGCTCATCAGAAATGCGACCGCTTACGCTGTCCTCATACAGCCGCTTGAAAATAGCGGAAAGCTCACCGATACGCTTTTCGGCGGCTTCCAGTTCCTTTTTCTTAGCGGCGTTCCGGCGTTTGCCGCCGTCCTCGTTCTGCTCGATCAGCAGCTTCATAAACCGGGCTTCATGCTTTGCCGCATAGCTCGTCACTTTCCGCAGATTGGAGAGAACGCCCGCAGTCAAAAGGTCGGTGCGGATAAAATGCGCGGTGCAGTCATGGGTGCGCTTCTTGTAGTTCCCGCAGATATAGCAGTCCTGTTTCCGCTTATCGGTCTGGTAACGCTGCTGATACATGACGCTGCCGCAGTCCGCGCAAAAGAGCATACCAGAGAATAAGCCCACTTCATCATAGCGGTTCGGACGCTTGCGTTGTTTGCGTAATTCCTGCACACGCTCCCATGTCTGGGTGTCGATGATAGGCTCATGGTGGTTCTCGAAAATTGCCTGTTTCTCAATGGGATTTTCTACGCTGTGCTTGGTCTTGTAGGACGGTTTCTCCGTCTTGAAGTTCACCAGACAGCCCATGTACTCCCGATTTTCAAGGATATGCACCACGGTATTTGTCGCCCATTTGCACTCATAGCCGGGGTGATAGCGGCGGGTGCTGCCCGTCCTGCGGTATTCCAGCGTTCCCGGCGTTGGAATTTCCTGCTCGGTCAGCATACGGGCTATCTTGGTCGGACCGTTCCCGGCAAGGCACAGACGGTATATCTGCTTGACCACGGGTGCGGCTTCCTCGTCAATGATGAAGTTTTCGTCCTCGTCCATGAGGTAGCCGTACACGGGTTTGCTCGTAACAGGCTTGCCGCTCATGCCTTTTGACCGTTTTACAGCTTTGATTTTCTTGCTCGTATCTCTCACCAGCCATTCGTTGAAAATGTTCCGCAGAGGGGCAAAATCATTATCGCCCTGTGCACTGTCCACTCCATCGTTAATTGCGATAAAGCGGACGCCTTTTTGTGGGAAAATCATCTCGGTATACATTCCCACCTGCAAGTAGTTTCGCCCTAACCGTGACATATCCTTTACGATAACGGTAGCCACTTTCCCGGCTTCAATGTCCGCAAGCATGGATTGAAAACCCGGTCTTTGGAAGTTCGCACCAGAATAGCCATCGTCCGTATACCAGCGCAGATTGGAAAAGCCGTTCTGCTTTGCGTAGGTTTCAAGAATACGCTTCTGAGATGGAATTTGTCAAGGGGCTTTTCTGCAAAACACAATGTTTCTGAAAATAGCGTTCAAAATATATGCAGAGCCGTTAGTCCGCAAAGGATGCGAATTATCGGCTCAATGGTTTTCTTTTATTTGTAATCATTACTTTTCCAATTCCAGATATTCTTGTCCCATGAAGAAGATTTTCAATTCGTTTTGATCTACTTCTATCTCAAATTCTACACTACTATTTCCCTGTGTAACACAGATTATATCCGAGTAAGAAAAACTATAATATGCGTCACCGCAGGATAGACCCGAATCGGGCATATCTTTACTCACAGCAAGTTCCCCGTTTTCTTGAAAGGTAAATATCTCCTCAGCATTTGCATCCTTCCATGTGCCAATAATATCTTTTTCGTTCTGAATGCGATTTACTTTACCAACACATACAATGGCAAGTATAACTGCACCAACAGTCAAAGCAATGCCTGCAACTCTCTTTACCAGTTTCTTTTTACGCAATTTCTATTACCTCTGTTTCAGTTGCTTTGTTAGATTGAATGATTACATATTGCTCAATTTCAGTTCCTCTACAATTTCCACCTTTGATACGCTTCTAACAGCAAACAGCATAGCGATACATACCATAGCGCCGACAGCCATAACTGCAAGAGCATAAATACCGCCGTTCATATAAAAAGCAAATGGTGTCATACCCGACGATATGAAGTAGTAGATAGCACAATGAATCAAAAAGCTCACAGGCAACGCAAGAACCAATGCTTTTACGCCGTACAAAACAGCTTCGAGCAATAGCGTACATTTTAATCCTTTGGCAGTCATACCAACAGAACGCAGAACAGCAAATTCGCTTCTTCTCAAATGAATCGTATTCGAGATAGTGTTACAAACATTCAAGCTGATAATAACCGTCATCAGGATCGAGAACAGGCAGATTACCAGTTTTGCAATCGTATATACCTGTCTGGAATTATTCGTTGCGGCTGCAATGTCCACAGTTTGCGGAAATCCTCTGTCAGCCAGACATTCCATTGCTTCTTTATGCTGTGCTGTCTGTATTCTCATTTCCACATAGGCGTTATCATCTATCAGCAAGTTAAAATAACTTAAAGGCACGATGAGGACAGCTCGATCTCTCACAAACATGGATTGGATATTTGCATTTTCTTCTGAAACGATTTCTTCCACGATAATCGGCAAGGCATCCTCGGATGCCCCCAGCGGAATGATTTCTGTTCCCGGTTCAATAAGAAACGGTGAGCCTGCAATTACCCGATTTTGTGCCGAATTATAGTATCCCATAGTCTGATTGAGCAAAATTCCATGATTGAAATTTGTCACATCCAGACTGAATCCATTTTCATCGCAAAAAGAGACAAAATGTTCTTCGTCCAATCCTACGACATATACCTCTGCTTTCGTACCATTGATAAAATATCCTTGCATATCAGGATTGATTTGTTCCTGCGAAAATTCAGCGGTCATATATCGCTGAAAAGAATAGGAAACATCCGCAGTGATATTTTCATCCGATAATGCCCCGATTGCGACAGGAATATCTTTGTATTGAATCATCGAAATCACATCAGTATAACAGGAACCGTCCTCCTTCATATCCAAGGATGTCTGATAAAGCATAAAATCAGAGAAACTATATAAGGAAAGGGCAATTACCACCGACAAGAAAATAGAGCCGGTAATCGCTCGGAAGCGTTTTGGATTACGCTTAATATTTTTTGCTGCTAACGAACCATAAATGCCAAAAACCAAAGAAACGATTTTTCCGTCACGGAATTTCTTTCTTGATACCGCATTGTTAGACTGGCGGATCGCTTCAATAACTGTAATTTTAGCTGCTTGCTTCACAGGCTTTCTACTTCCGAAGTACAAAGAAGCAATGCCGGATAATCCGCTGACGAGCAGGATCAATCCGTTTACCTTCAAGGACAGTTCTACGATGCCAAAAGTGAATGTTTCTCCAAAAGCTGCCCTGACCACACTTAATAACAGAGCAGATAGCAGGATACCAACAACCAATCCAAAGGGTATGCTCACCACTCCCAAAAGGAAGGCTTCTAAATATACGCTAAGGCGTTTTTGCCCTTTTGTGGCTCCAATACTGGATAGCATTCCCATCTGCTTAATTCGTTCCTGTAAGGAAATGGAGAGGGCGTTGCTGATCATTGAAGCAGATGCAGCCATCAAAAGACAAACGACCATGACCACCAAAGCAATCAGTTTTGCAGCTCCTTTACCCCCGGTAATTCCATGATAGACTAACAATTCCGAATGAAACTTTGCTACATGACTGTCTACTGCCGCAGCCACTTCTTCGGCTTCTGTATAGATCGAATTGGATAAATTCTTTGCCTTGACATACGCAGCAAAATCGGATGCCGTTTTGTCAACACCTGCAAAGGCATTATAGTTTGCTGCGATTTTTGAGTCATTCACATCTGACAGAATACCAACAACTACATACGCTTTCTCTTTTGTTGGAACGAAGCTTTCTTCTTCGCCCCTATAATTTGTCAGCCCGGAAAGCTGGGCATTATATTCATCCCAAATTCTTGAACCAAGAGTTAAAGAAATCGTATCTCCAATCTCTGTATTCATGTTGTTTTTCTTCAAAAAAGATTCTGAAATAACAATCTCATTTTCATCTTGCGGGAAACGCCCTGCAAGCAAATACTGATTTAACGAAAATCTTTGGGTAAAGTTCTCGTCAATCTCGCCAACGGAGAGCATTGTACTGTTGGATTTCTCCCCGTAAAAACTGTTTCCGGCAAAGCGGAGAAGCGAAACTTCGCCTACATTGTTTTGACTATATAGCTCTTGAACCTGCTCCCAAGTCAAATCCTCCATGTAGTAGTCATAATCGCCACCATACACTTTTTCTTTCTCTTTCAAAAAATCAACCAACGACCATCCCCCACAGAGAATAGCGGTTATCATACTGATTGACAAAAGAATGGTTAAAAGTGTGAGTAGGGTACGCTTTTTATTCGACAACAGATTCCTGAGTGTAAGCATGAAAATCATATTCATCAGCGTATCACCTCATCCCTCACAAGTCTGCCATCCTGAATTTCCAGAATACGGTCTGCCTGCATTGCGATTTCACGGTCATGGGTAATCAGGATCATTGTCTGGCGATAGACTTCATTGGATTCACGCAGAAGTTTCATAATATCCCTTGTGTTCTCCGTGTCCAGATTTCCCGTTGGCTCATCCGCAAGGATAATCGCAGGTGCGTTAATCAACGCTCGTCCGATTGCCACTCTTTGTTGTTGACCGCCGGATAACTGACTTGGCAGGTGCTTTCTACGCTTTACCAGTTTGAGTGTGGATAGCAGTTCTTTCAAACGCTCCTGATTGATTTTACGCCCATCCAATCGAATCGGCAGCGTGATATTTTCCTCGACAGTCAAAACCGGGATCAGATTATAAAACTGATAGACAAGCCCAACCTGCCTTCTTCTGAATACAGCCAATTCATCTTCATTTTGCTCATAAACATCCTGTCCATCCACAAATACTTTTCCCGAAGTCGGTCTGTCAACACCACCTAAAATGTGCAACAGGGTAGACTTGCCAGACCCAGATGCTCCAATGATTGCAACAAACTCTCCTTTATCGACGGAAAAAGAAACATCTGACAAAGCATGGACAGGAGCATTGTCCATTTCATAGGTTTTGCAGATATTCTCTACTCTTAATATCTCCATAAAAAGTTCCTCCATATATTTTTGCAATTCAGTATAGCAAAGCCAAGTGACTGCTTCATTACTTTTTCATTACAAAAATGTCACTTAAAAAGGGGCTGCATTAAGCAGTCCCCCGATAAAAGCAGATTTCAAATTTTGCACCGCCTGACTCCCGATTTTTCGCTTGGATGACACCACCCTGATTGACAATGATCGTCTTTGCCAGAGCCAACCCCAAACCGGCATTACCGATTGTAGAGCCACTTCCTTGATAAAATCGGTCAAATAAATGGGGGATGTCTTTTTCCTGAAAACCTGTTCCGCTATCCTCTATAATGATCTGTGTCAAAAGAGGTCTTTCTATTGCCTTGATTTCGATAGTGCTGCCCTCTGGTGAATGTTCGATACAGTTTTTGATTACATTCCCCAAGGCTTCAGCAGTCCAATCAGTATCAAGAGATAGTTTTAATTCTGCCGGAATCACTTGCGTGATTGTCTGCATTTTTAATTCTGCCGCAATCTCCAGAGGACGAATTGCTTTTTCTACCACATCTTTTAAGTATACCGCCTGTGGCTTTAGAGTAATCGTTCCTGCATCCAGCTTGGATATTTTCAGAAGTGTGGCTATCAGCCACTCCATTCTTGATAAGAGCATAGTCTGTTCGCGGATCAGCTCATACCTTTCTTCGTCAGTCAGTTCCTCATTACACAGAGAAGCATTTAAGATATTCAGCGATGTCAAAGGTGTTTTTAATTGATGTGAAATATCGGCTAAAGCATTTGCCAAATTACCTTTCTCCATTTTCAGAGCTTCTGCCTGTTCAATAAGCCGTCTTGTCATCTTGGATATTTCATCATGTAAAACAGATAACTCACCTTCTTGAAACTGCCCAAAAGAAATTTTTTCATCTCCATGTAACAGCCTATCAATATGCAAACTAAAATCAGCAATTTTCTTGTATCTCTGATATGTGAAAAAGAGGGAAACTGCACTGGATGAAATGATAGCCGACAGAACAATCCACACAGCTTTGCTATCAACGATAATGCCAATGCCGCCCCAAAATAGAATAAGAATACTGCTGACAACAATTTGCCTTTTAACTTCTTTATTTCTGATAAAGTCCATATCAACCCACCTTATAGCCAAGCCCACGAACGGTAATTATGATTTCCGGCTCCTGCGGATTGGTTTCAATTTTGTCACGTAGCCTTTTCATATAGACAGTCAATGTATTATCATTGATAAACTCCCCAGTAGTGTCCCATAAAAGCTCCAACAATCTTCTGCGAGAAAGGACAATACCTTTGTTACGCAAAAAGACTAACAGCAACTTATATTCCATAGCAGACAACAAAATCTCTTTCCCATTCTTTGATACGGTTGCTTGATTTGTGTCCACAACTAAGTCGAGGTAACTGATAATGTTTTGTGTGTTCTTAGTTCTCCTTAATACGCTGTTGATCCTTGAAAGCAGTTCTCTTGGTCTGAACGGTTTGCTGATATAATCGTCAGCCCCCATATCTAACCCAGCCACAACACTATATTCATCATCAGAAGCCGTTAAGAAAATAACTGGCATAGTTCCTCTTTCTTTAATTGCAGAACAAACAGAAAAACCATTTCCGTTTGATAATTGAATGTCCACCAAGGCTATATCGTATTGGTCGCTATCCAATTTTTCTATTGCTTCTTTTTGACCGGGAGCATTTTCGATTTTGAACCCTTCATTTCCTAAATAGTCTGATAATGAGGATACGATACTTTGGTCATCCTCCACTAATAACAATTTACTCATCGTGTGTTCTCCTTGTTGTCAGCTATAAATTCATTTTTATTTTGTTTATATCTTCCATCAGCCGGCTTTTGGGCATCTTGGGGAATTAGCCATGCACGAGGTAGCCGAACAATTCCATCAATGCGATTCTCCTCACACAGCTTTTGAACACGACGCACCGATATTCCCCAAAGTTTAGCCGCATCCTGTACTGTCATGTATTCAAACATAGTTTACCTCCGCATCAAATAGTTATATATATTATATACGCACAAACGAACAATATCAATGGGCTGTTTGTAAACACTTAAACACTAACTGTGTACGAATTAACTCGGCGCTAACAATTTCCGTCATCCTGTTTCGGATATTATTTATTTTTCCACCCAACCCATTCTGTCCGGGCAGCTACCTTTAATTTTTTGTTACGCCTCCTCTGCTGCGAGCAACTCTACCAAAACCGAAGGACCATATTTTCAGACTGCCGAGCGACCTCGACTGGTGCCAAACGATTTTGCTGAGGCGATAGAAAATAGAATTGCAATGTACTATAATAAAGGTGTGAAATTTTCCCTCGCTTCTGTAAGATTGTCCGCCAGATCCATAGTACATAGGTGAGGAGGTGGATACCTTGTTAGAGGATGTGAAGATCATTGAACTGTTCTTTGCTCGTACTGAGCAGGCAATAGCTGAACTTGCTGCAAAATACGGTTCAACTTGCAAAAGAATTGCAAACAACATTTTGAAATGCGAACCCGACGCAGAAGAATGTGTAAATGATACATACCTTGCTGCGTGGAATGCAATTCCTCCAGAAAGACCTGACCCACTCAGAACCTATATTTTTCGTATTACCCGCAATATCGCTACCGCAAAATACCACGCAAATACTGCACTAAAGCGAAACAGTTACTATGATGTTGCACTTGATGAGTTGGAAGAGTGCCTAACTTCTGCATCTACTATTGAACAGGAAGTGGATGCAAAGGAGCTGTCACAGGAAATTGATCGTTTCCTTGACAGCTTGGATCAGGAAAGCAGGGTTATGTTTGTAGCAAGGTATTGGTACTCAGATAGCATTACAGAAATTGCAAAGAGGCTTCGTACAACAAATAACAATGTGTCTGTTCGCCTTTCCCGAATCAGAAGCAAACTTAAAAATCATTTACAGAAAGCGGGGTATGATTTATGACACGAAAGAACATCTCTGACGCCGTTGGTGGCATTGGTAGCCGTCATATCGAAGAAACGGCGAGTTATCAGGCAAAGAAACAAAAAAGCATTTGGCTGAAATTTGGGGCAATTGCTGCGTGTCTCTGTCTAATCGTGGTGGGAGTGTTTAGTATGGGATTATTCGGCAAAAGTACAGAAACAGCTACATTAGGTGATGGAACTACCATATCTTTCACTAAAGCAGATACGGTAGCCTCTGCTCTGAGTTTGAACTTGCAAGCACGAGCATTGACCAAAGATGAGGTTCAGACTATTTTCGGTGATCTTCCGATTTCCGGAGATGCCCTCTTTACCTTGGACGATGTAGCATTTGTTGGCTTTGATGGTCATTACAGCGATATGAAATTTGTTGTTTCGCTGTCTGGGAACAATCTTATGGATACTACCGTAATTGGCAAGGGAAATGTATCTATGGTTGGAGATACGCCAGTTAAAGCTGGCTACTTCGTTACAAATGCAAACAGCGAAGGAATTAAGACTGTGATCTATTACGCCTATATCACATTTGATAACTATTCCATCTATATCGAAAATGCAGGCGGAGAAAGTGAAAGAGAGGCTGTTCGAGCGGAACTGATGGCAGCACTTGATAAGTTGTTGGAAAACTCTTTTGATTTTAAGTGATAGAATTCGATTAAATATTGCAAGCACCGGTATGGAAAACCCATACCGGTGCTTATTTTACGCTTGACGTATAGGGATTATCTCCATCCCCCTATGTCACAGACTTCACCTGAAGTTTCAACCTCCAGCACTTTTAACGTTCCATATCTCTGTTTTTCATCTTACGCTCAAGCCGCTCCGATCGCCGCCTTTGCCGCAGTTCTCGATCCATTGTCTTTTCCTGTGCATATTCGTCAAGATAGCCAGACACATCCCGTAGGCCACTCTCCATCAACCACCAACTGAACTTGTCGCCATAAGCCGCTTCAATGCGTTGGGCTGCTGCTTTCTCTCTGTCAGGTCGAAGTGCCTTCCGCTCCAGATAAAGCTGCAAGGAATCAAAGCCGGAAGCTTGCTCTTTCAGCTCGGCATACTCAGACAATGCAGCCTCCAGCTCTCCGGCATACTTATTCTCCTGCGCCTCAAGCCGTTTGAGATTATCTTCATAGCGGTCAATCTGGCGCTGGAAGATATCGCTTGTGGCGTCCTCTGGGTATTCCAGAGAATGAAGCAGCATAGCCTTTTCGCTTTTTAGCTCCTCTAACTTTTCCGTCAACTCGGCTATTTTGGAGGCAAGCTCACGGTGCCTGACAAAGTGGATCGCAGGAAGGGATTTCTTTTCAGCCAGTAGGGACTTCCGTTCTTTGGTTGTTTCCTTTATCTGCTGCACAAGGGAGCGGTACTGTGCCAGATTTGGCTTCAGAATATTCAAGGCACCGGTCATCTGTTTCTTGCTGCTGCGGATATGCCCTAACTGATAGCAGAAGATCAGCATATTTTCCCGCAGCTTTTCCAACGCTTCTGCAATAGCGGGCAGCGTGTTCTTCACCGCCTCCGTAATTTTCTTGAACTGCGCCTTCAGTTCCCGCAGGAGCCTGTTGTCCGCCTTGATCTGACGGTTGAGTTCGCACCTGTCGGACACGATACCTTTCTGTTCCAAAGCACGGGCAATCACGCCCTCGTGGATGGTGGGCTGCTCGTCAATGCCTCGCTCGACAAAGCTGCGGTGGTCGATGCGCTCCTCATGACCGTATCGCTCCAAATATTTGTTTGTCACATCTGCCCATGCTTTGCGCCAGATAAGGAGCTGTTCCTCGCTGTTCCAGCGTTCAGAAATGGGATTCTGTCTCCCGTATTTGGTGCTTTTGGGATACTTGCTGGCACGCTCATATCCATGTTCCTCAGCTGCGGATGGTGTCATATACACTTTCTTCCTGCCTACCTTGTACTGGTACTGTTTCTCCCATCCGTCAGCCTGTGCAGCCTTAAACTCGGCAGCGGTAAAGCCCCGTTCCTCACCGTCACGGCTGCAGAGATATTCCTTCTCCGTTTTGTATTGCCATTTGCCGCTTTCATCAAGCGGGCGCACCGTCAAGAGAATGTGGGCATGTGGATTATGACCCGGTGGATCAGGATCGTGGATTGCCAGATCGGCGCACATCCCGTCTGCGACAAATTGGTTTTGTACGAAGTCCGTCAACAGCGTCTGCCATTGCTCTAGGGACAACTCTATGGGCAGGGCTACCACAAACTCACGGGCTAAGCGGCTGTCCTTGGTTTTCTCGTTTTCCTCCACGGCGTTCCAGAGAACCTCTCGGTCTTGCCATGCGGGTGGGGCCATGTCCGGCAGGAATACCTCCTGCCACACAAGCCCCTGCTTTCGGGTGTAATCGTGCTGTACTCCGTCATAGTCATTGAGGATGTGGGAGCAGCTGAGATAAGCGGAGGCTGCACAGGCGGAGCGTCCGGCTCCCCGGCTGACCACCTTTGCCTCCAAGTGGTAAATTGCCATTTGCGTTCACCTCGATTCGTATTTTGTGAGGGGGTGGTAAAACGCCACCCCTTGGTTTCTGTTTCTCTTTGCAAAGAGAAAATGGGCTGCATTGCTGCCCATATCTGCGATAAAGCTGCCGGTGGCAGGTTTTCGCAGGCAGGAGGCGGGCAGAGTATCTGCCGGATTGGTGCGACAAGCAGCAATCTCTGCATCAGCAGAAGCGCCGACTGCACAGGGAATGCTGACTTGCGGCATTTCCTGCCCTCTCTGGAGAAGTGTCCGATGGACAGTTCGTGAAGAGCGCACGAGCCCGACCAACGGAAGGGATACCACCGCCTGCTTCGCAGGTGGTGAGTAAGTGCGCCCTTCGGGATAAAAAAGGAAGGGACGCCCCGGTTGCCCGGAACGCCCCTCGCAGATTAGTGTAGCTTCTCATATAACAAGTCCTCTAATTTTTCAAGCTCCATTTGCTGAGCCTCTGGAAATACTTTCTCCAAAACAGCGCCCTCCTGAATCAAGCGTCTGGTACGGGCCTTTCGCTCTTTCGCCCGATCCCGCATTTGTGCCTCCTCCAATCGGTGCTTGGCCTGCAATTCTTCCTTGGTCATGATCTTTTTATTTGCCATATCTGGCTCCTTTCTGCCGCTGGGCGGCTTCGTGATAGTAAAAAGCAGGGAACTGGTATCACACAGATACCAACTCCCTGCAGAACTGATGGTAAATTGTTTTCCTCATTCTGAGAATTGCCAATTTGGTAGCAAAGACGGATTGTATTGCCACCAACATAGTAGTAAAATCAAGAAAAGTAATTTCAAAAGCCGTCTGCAAAATCCAGCGCAGCTGAAATGTCCTCCTCGGTTTCCTCCGAAACAAGAGCAGCGGCAGGCTGTGCGCTCTGCATAAGCTGTAGGATACCGCCAAGGCTTACCGGCGTACAGCTCTGCAAGCTGCGTGAGATGGTATCCTCGATCCGGCTGAGGAAAGCGTCCTCCTTCTCCCGTGTTTCCAGATAGGGATCATCGGCAAGCTGCTTGCTACGGTCAAAGTAAGCGTTGACCGCCGAAACGACTGCCTTGCTGACTGAACGATATTCTCGCCTGTCAAGGCTCTGCAAATGCTCCCACGCCCTGCGGTCTGCTTCGTTCTCCAGATTCAGCCGAAGTGTTGTTGTGTAGATTTGCTTCATACAAGATCGCCTTTCTTTTGCATTTTCTGTGCAGACAGCAGCTCATAGCCCTTGGCTGTGGCGCAGATGTCATCATTGATCATCACCCGGCTGGCATCATATTCTCCGAAATTCTTCACCATGCAGCTTCCACCGCCGACAACATAGAGCCTCATCAGTTCCGGGTCATACTCATGCTCACGCAGTCTGCGGAAGATGCCTGCGGTGTAATCCCTCGCTGTGTTCTGGATAGCAGTTAGGTAGCGTTCGCTGATGTCTGCCGTCCCAAAGCGAATCACACGCTCCAGAATCGTATCATCTACCGATGCGCCAAACTGCCGCATGAGATTTTCCCGGACAGCAATCATGCACTGGTTTGTCCCGTACTTCTCCGTGAAGCACTTCTGAGATAGCGGACGGCGCTCGTTGATATACATGACATTCATCGTTCCGTTGCCAATGTCGCAAAGCATATTGATGCCCTTGAATCCCCGCAGTCTGTCCGCCACAGCGGAGAAGCCCTGCGGGAAGATGTCCGCTCCGGCAAACTCCACATGATAGCTGACACCACGGAAAATGAAATCCGCCATTTCATTCTGCAACAGGTACGCCTTGAAGCTATCCTTCTGTTCGCTGACCCAAGTAAGAGGGAGCCCCGCCGCCAAATGCACACGGGCAGAGGTCTGCTTGCGGATATTCAGCTCTCTTGCAATGGCAGCAAGGGTCAGAATATAGTAGTCACCGTCTGTCATTTTGTCAGAGATAAACTCCTTGTGACCTTCGCCCACGGTGTAATAGCTGCCGTTGTAGACAAGCAGATTGCTTTTGAAGGTCGGCTCCTTGTCAGAGATGATCACGCCCGTAGGAAAGCAGCAATGTGCAGTCTTGATATTCCCATAGCCGTGGTCGATGCCGATGATTATAGGGTTATTGTTCATATAGTTCATAGTTTGTCCTTTCTGCCGCTGTGCGGCCTTGAAAATAGATTGTTTGTGTACGGCTCTGTACGGTAAACGCCAGTGCTGTACGCCGCTGTACACCGATTGGTCTTTGGATTTTGCGTTTGCTTTGTCAAATCGCTGTTTATACCGCAAGAAAATGCGGTAATCGCAGCACATTGCACATAAAGAACGCTGATTTTGCGGTAAAATAGCTTTTTGAAAACGGAGTTGAGAACTGCCGTACATCGTGTACGGCATGTACGGCAGTTTTGAAGTCCAGTTCTCATATTTAATAAGGAAGCAAGTTCATCGCCTCCACTCCGATAAATCCACGCACCCGCTTTCCGGCTGCGTACACATTGTTGGTAGCCTCCACATTATAAAGCCGTTCATTCTGGGCCAGCTCTGAGCTGATACGATTTGCTGACATAGGCTTTTGTGCGTTGTCCTCGCACCAGCGGAGATAGGCTTCATAGATAGCCTTGGAGCTGGCTTCGCTGTCGGCCTTAAAGCGGATATAGCCCTCGGATTGCAAAAACTCGATCACATTGTTGCTGCTGCGCTTTACTGTCTCCATATTTTCTTTGGCTCTATCGCTGATGGTGAACTGATACTCGTTCCCAATCAACCGCCGCAGACCCTCCAGACACCACAAAAAGATGCCCTCACGCTCCTGTGTCAGCTTATCCACCAGAAATGGATCATCGGCTCGTCCTGCTGGCCTGTCCTTGGTGGTCAACACGATCTGCCTGCGGAAGAAGCCGTCTGACTTGTCGTGCAAAGCGGTTAAAGCGCCGTTGCCGAAGCAAAGAAAGCGGACATAAAGCTGGCTCTGATAGCTTTGAACACCCTTGCGTTCCATATCCATCTTGCACTCTGAGGTCACGATGGATTTGATATAGTTGGTCTTGGGCAGGGCACTCATATCCATATCGTCATCCACCATCAGCAGCTTGTTTTCCAGGTCTGCACGGCTGAAACGGTTGTTCTCTACCTTCTGGATGCTGGTGGTATTCATGTTATCTCCCAGCATGGAGCGCATTACAAGTCCGATTCGACTCTTTCCTTCGCCGCCCTTACCAATCATCAGGAGCATTTTCTGCCCCTTTGTGGTAGGCAATAGGCAGTAGCCCATATACTCCTGCAAGGTGGGAATGTCCTCCGGGACAAGCAGCTCGGATAAAAATTGCAGCCAGCGCACAGGCGGCGGTGCATCGGGGAGATAGGCCACACTCAGACGGTTGTTGCAATAGCTTTTGTCCTCGGTGAAACGCCCATCCAGAAAGAGTGTCCCGTTTGCCACATGGATACGGTCAGTCTCGATGGGCAGGGGCGGCGAATAGGCTTGCAGCTTGATACTGGCCAGCAGATTTGCCACCACCTTGGAAAGCCCGGAGGTCAGACAGCCGGAGATCTCCTCCAGAATGAGATTGCCGATTTGCGCCTCGTCCTCAATCAGTCCATCCACTGTGAACAGCCTTCCTCTGACACATTTCATGGGATGCTTTTTTAAGAACTGCTGACAAAACAGCACTTCGTTGATGCGTTTTCCATCATACCAATCGGGAATGCTTTCTTCAGGCGGCATAACCATTGGGGTATTCAATTCGTCCATAGGTTTCCTCCTTTCGCAGTTGTTCCAGACGCTCCTTTAGTGCTATGATTTCACCATCCGTCATCCAGTCCTGTACAATTTCCCGACGCTCATAGCTGTCACCAAAGGTGAGAATGTTCAGTTCATATTCAATCTGACTGAGCTTGTGGCAGGCTTCCACGAATAAATCATGGACTGGCTCATCCGGCGTTTGCGGCGCATAGTATGCTTTCCATTCCTCCAAGCAACGGTAATAGTCCGATAAAACAGAAAAGCACAGACGCTCGTTTTCTTTGAGCTTCTGTGCTTCTGTTCGGATACGCTTTGCATTGAGTGCCGCTGCGCTGGGCGGCTTGTCCGGGTCAAGATGAAAGTCTATCACCAGCTTCATGGCTGCGTCGTAGGGCTTGAGATCAAACAACCTTGCAGTGAAGTCAATGACATCTCCATGCTCTCCGCAGGTAAAGCAATAATAATGGTCGTTTGCCACATACAAGCTGGGGTGTCTGTCATTGTGAAAGGGGCAGAGCGCCTTGCCGTGCCGGTTGACCTCAAGGCCATACGCCTGTGCCGCTTCCCGCAGGCTGACGTTGTTTTTTACGGTTTCGAATAAATTCATGTGTCCTCCTTTGCGTAGAAAAAGCGGCTTGCCCTGATATAAGGCAAACCGCTTCCTCAAAATTTATTGTTTTATTGGAAATATTAAGCCGGAGAGGTAACTGTCTCCGCTGCCAGTTTTTCCTTCCTGTTCGCTGCATTGCGAACCCGCTGGCCTTTGATATGCCCCTCATATCGGCACTCATCACTGCAATACTTGACATTGCTTCTTGTGGTGGAAAAGGTCTTACCGCAGTTTTCACAAGTGCAGTCACGCCGCCTGTTTTCTGCCGCTTCCTGCCGGTAGAACTTCGCCCGGCAATTCGGTCCGCAGAACATAGCAGCCGAGCTTTTGGATTCAAATCCCTGACCGCAGCACTTACAGGTTAGCTGAAAAGGCTGCCCAACGGTGTGCTTCCCGGCCTTAATCAACTGATAGCGCTCCCGGCTTTTGATGCGATGCTGGCGTAGCTGCTCCTGCCGCTTGATTTCCTCTGCTGTCAGCTCCGGGGCAGGAAGTTCAAACTTTCCGATGAATTTCAGGAAGATTTCTACCTCCTGCGTTCTGTCCCCGTCGATGCGCTCCGGGGCATGAACGATGATTTTATCAATAAATTCATTGATCATCGGTGTAGTCAGCTCGGAGAAATCGGTGTACTTTTCTGCCAAAGCAAGGAACTGCTCTACACGGGCAGTATCTTCCTCATAGCTCGTCAGGCTTTCCTCCGTTTCTGCAATCTGTGCGGAAAGGTTTTTCTGTTCGACTTCGTACTCAGCAAGCAGGCTGTCAAAGCGTTCCTCAGAAATTCGGCCTACGGCAAAGGATTCATAGAGCTTTTTAATGATCGTATCCAGCTCACTGTGGCGCTTACGGTCTTTGTTCAGCTTTCGTTTGGCATCTTTGGCCGCCTCCACCTGCCTGACCTGTGAAGCGGCTCGTATCTTCTCGGTGAATTTTTCCCGATCTGCTATGGCAAGCTGGCTGACAGTGCGGATTGTCTCTAAAATAAGGATACGCAGCGACTTAGTGGTAATATAGTGCCCGCAGCAGTCCTTTCCATGCTTCTGATGTGCCAGTGTATAAGAGGAGCAGTCAAAGAAATCCGACGGATACGGAGTGCCTTCTGTACCGCCTCTGGAACGATGATTATACATCTTTGCGCCGCAGTCCGCACAGTATAAAAGCCCGGTCAGGGGATTGGCTTCGCCTATGGTATCAATACGCCGTGGCGTTTTCCGCAGTTGCTGAGCAAGCTCCCATGTTTCCGGCTCGATAATGGCCTCATGGGTGTTCTCGAAGATCAGCCAGTCCTCCTTGGGATTAGGAATAGAGGTCTTGTCCTTATATGACAGCTTGTGGGAACGGAAATTGACCGTATGCCCCATATACTCAGGCTTAGACAATATCTGCCCCACAATATAGCCGCTCCAGTTATAAGGATATGCGAACTCGGTCTTACTTTTCCAAACGCCAATGCCTTTCCTTGCAAAATAGACCGCCGGAGCTTCTACCTTATCTTCAAAAAGGATTCTGGCAATGTCATAGGGGCCTTTTCCCTCGATGGTCAGACGGAAGATGCGCCGCACAACGGCGGCGGCCTCCTCGTCAATCAACCAATGGTGCTTGTCGTTCGGGTCTTTCTTATAGCCGTAGATGGCACTGTTGGTGGTAGGCTTGCCTGATTCCCCCTTCACACGGATAGCGGTTTTCTGCTTGCGGCTCAGATCACGCAAGTACCACTCGTTCATGATGTTGAGGAACGGAGCAAATTCATTGCTGTTCTGGTCGTTGCTGTCCACGCTGTTGGCGATGGCAATAAAATGAATGCCATGCTGACGGAACATAACCTCCGTGTAAAAGCCGGTCTGCAAGTAGTCACGTCCGATTCGGGACATATCCTTTACGATCACACGAGCCACCTTGCCAGCTTCAATGTCTGCCACCAGCTTTTTCCATGCCGGTCTTTCAAATGTGCCGCCTGAGAATCCGTCGTCCGTGTAATGGGCAAAGTTTGTGTACCCCTGCTGTGCGCAATAGCCCTCCAAGTATTTCTTTTGATTCACAATGGAGTTGCTATCCCCAATCTGGTCATCGTCACGGGAAAGTCGTTCGTATAAGGCGGTGATCTTGTCCTCAGTCTGAATGATGCTCATGATGCGCTCCTTTCAGACTGACGGCTCATTTGTGGTACACCAATTATATCACAAGTTCCGTCGTTTGTAACTACTTCGTTGCGTATCATTCGTAAAATTTTATCCTCCATTGTCTCTTTCCCACTTTCACTGAAAGCGACTCTCACCTTGTAGGTGGTGCCGCCAATACGTCTTATCATATACTGTGCCTGTTTGTTTTTATCCATAGCGTTCCTCCTTGAAAAATTCATGTTCGTTTGATATACTAATGGTGGTTCCGACTGATGTAAGTCGGTGGCATCTTGTGTCATGTTTCATAAAGCTACCGCAACTTGCGTCCTCCTTTCTCTTGATACGGGTTGAAAAAGTAACCTAAATAACCGCTTATCAGATTACCCTCTCACTAATAGGAGAAATCCGGGGTGTAAATCGGAACTGTTTTTGAAAGAAATTCAAAAAATTTTCGGAGGTGAGGTCATGACAGATGAAAATAGAACATTTCTCCTGTTCCCGGATGACGGTGATGACCTAACCGAATGGGATGAAGCCTCCGATCTGACGATACAAAACGAGCAGTTAGAGGAAATCCTCTCCGAAGAACGAGCCTTAGAGCTGGAAAGAGAGCTGGAGCAGGACGAAAACCCAAGGGACTACACCGTAGAACTGGAGGACGAAGAGGAAGAAGCTGCTCCTGTCAGCGAAAAACGCTTAAAGCGCCAGATACGGGCAGAGGCGTTGGCACGGCTGGAGGATGCTGCAAGAACAGAGGACGACTTTCGATACGTTGTCAGCGAATGGGACAGGTTGGATCGGAATCGGGAACGACGGGAGCGTGACCATGAAAATCTCCGGGGAGATGTTCCGTTAGAATACATGGCAGTTCCCAATCCGAAGATGATTCCGCTGTATTTGAATCTGCCACGATACCGCCAGCTTGCCAGCGGCAATTTTCTGGATATCATTTTTTCTTGCCCCTATGAACTGCATGAGTTGGTTGCAAGCTCATTTATTTCTGAGCTGATACGCAGCCTTACCATTGATCAGAAGGAAGTGCTGTATTACCTGTCCATCCGGCAGTACAGCACCATACAGGTGGGTATGATACGGGGACAGACAGACCGAAACATTAGAAAGCTCCGAAAGAATATCCACAAGAAGCTGCAAAGAGCGGTTTATGATTACCTTTTGGAAAAACAGAACGACTGTGGAAGCCTAACGCTGCGGGAACGGCAGTTCTTAGAGGAATATGGGCTTTTGCTGAAAGCCTATGGCAAGGACGCCGTTATCCTCCGGGAGAACAAATCAAAGCCGAGGAAAAAGAAAGCTGCCCTTGGCAGCAGCAAGGACAGCGAATGATCTGATTGAATTTGATAAGCAGATGACCGAAAGGAAGGATTTGCGTTATGAATACATTTTTTGAGCAATCCCGTTCCCATTGGGTGCGGTATGAACGCTATGAAATCAAAACAGGCAAGGACGGGAAGAAATACATCACCCCGGCAAAGGATGCCAGGCCGGATGTCTATAACCCACTCAAGGAAGCCCCGGACATTGTGCTGGATGCTCTGAATGTGGGGATGCTGATGATGAACGGCAAGAAAAGCTCTGAGCCAGAGGTAGAAAAGGCAATCTTGGAATTTATTACCCACTATGGGCTGCTGGGCCTGATGACGGCCCTGCCCACCACGCCGTCCTTTATGGATTATGAGGCGGTATATCTGCCAAAGAACCATTTTATCAAGGAAGAAACGATGGAGACGGAGAAGTATCTGTCCCTGTTTTACCCCTTTGATAAGCTGGATGTGGTCAAGAACGGTGTGGAATCCAGTTGGAATGTGTCCAGCGACCGGGCAATGATTGCACTGACCATGACCTTTATGGACGAGCCGATGGCAAAGACCATGAGCTTCCAGCGGGCGTATGCAGAGCCTTACGATTGGGTGGCACAGCAACTCAAGGATTGGGCATTTAATATGCTGACCTCTTTCTTCTATTATAATGACTATGATTCCATGGAGGAAGAAAGCCGGAATATGCTGCGTAAGTCTATGGCTGCATTTGGCGGCATTGCACCCACCTATCATATAGAGCTGTTGGATAGGCCAACGATCTATTGGGATTTCCATTCCCTGCTGTTGGGGATTCAGATGATGTTCAGCTTCATGCTGGTGGACAGCACAAAGCCGTTGCGGATGTGCAAGCAGTGTCAGAAAGTGTTCCTGAGTAACCGGGCTAACTCCGCTTTTTGCAGTGCAAGGTGTAAAAATCAGTATAATGTTTATAAGAGCCGGGGAAAGAATAAATCAGAGGATGGTGATAATAATGCCTGAAAATCAGAACATAGAATGGAAAGCTAAGTGGAAGGATGACTATCTGGAATGGATTTGCGGCTTCGCCAATGCACAGGGCGGCAAGATTTATATTGGCTGTGACGATGATGGAAAAGTTATCGGCCTGCCCAATATCCGCAAGCTGCTGGAGGATGTTCCAAACAAAATCCGAAATGCCATGAGCATCGTGGTGGATGTCAATCAGCTGGAGCGTGACGGGAAAGAATATCTGGAAATCGTTGTTCCACCATATCCCGTTGCCATAAACTGCAAAGGTGTCTATTATTATAGAAGCGGCAGCACCATGCAGACCCTTTCTGGCCCAGAACTGGAGAGCTTCATTCTACGCAAACGTGGTGCTTCGTGGGATAATATGCCCTTGCCGGGATTTACGTTGGATGATATTGATGATGAGTTGGTCAAGAGATTCAAGACCCTTGCCGCCAAGAAGGGCCGGATCGACCAAAGCGTTTTAGACGAGGACAAAGCGGATTTAATGGAAAAGCTGCGTCTGACCAATGCCGGGTATTATACCAACGCAGCGATGCTGCTGTTCTGCAAAGACCCTGACCGCTGGCAGCTGGGCGCATACACAAAAATCGGCTTTTTCGAGAATGATGCCGATCTCCGTTATCAGGATGAAATTCACGGCTCCTTGTTGGAACAGATTGACAAGATCATTGAAGTCATCCATCTGAAATATATGAAAGCGAAAATCACTTACGAAGGGATGCAGCGCATTGAGCGTTATTTTGTTCCCGACGCTGCCCTGCGTGAAGCCCTTCTTAACGCTCTATGCCACAAGCAATATGAAAGCGGCGTTCCGATTCAGATCAGCGTGTATGAGGATAAGCTGTATATCGCTAACTGTGGTAGGCTTCCAGACAACTGGACGGCAGACAGCCTGATGTCCAAACACGCATCCCGCCCTTACAACACGGCGATTGCGAATGTGTATTATTTGGCCGGCTTCATCGAGAGCTGGGGACGTGGTATTGAGAAAATCTGTCAGGCTTGCAAGGAAGATGGAAGCCCGCTTCCTGCGTACACCGTGCATCCCGGCGATATTATGATTCAGTTTACAGCGTCAGAGGATCGGGTTATTCGATCTGCCACCTACAAGGTGACAGAAAAGGTAACAGAAAAGGTAACAGAAAAGGTAACAGAAACCTTGGATGAAAAATCCATGCAAATTCTGGCCCTGATTTCCGAAGATCCTGCATACACATCTACCACCATAGCAGATAAGCTATCTATCAGCAGAAAAACAGTTTCTCAGCGTCTGAAGGAGCTGAAGGAAAAAGGAATCATCGAGCGCATCGGGTCTGACCGAAAAGGCTACTGGAATATAAAGAGCTAAGTGATACAGAATTAGCCCCACACCAGCGTTCATTCATGCTGATGCGGGGCTAACATGTGTTTAGCAATATACAAGCTCCGTCAGAACAATTTCCTCTGCACGGTTATGAATGTTGTTCATGCGCCGTACCCATTCCATTTGATCGGTAGCTTTAAGTGCCTCGGTCACACCTTCCAGTCGTGCCATAGCTTCGCACATGATCTCCATACGCTGATTGCAGGATTTGTCTATCTCTGCAAGATGTTCATGCAGGGTGCAGCTTGTTAGGTAGTGTGCATAAAGGACGGGACGATGCTCTTTCAAGTAGCGGCGGCGCATACGGCCATACTTACCGATCTGATATTCCTCGGTCTCCGGCAGCGCAAGGTCGGGGATATAGTAATCGCCAACCTTCGTATATGTGCCGCCCATTTCTTCAAAAATAGACTTCATTTTCATGCTCCCTTCGTGCTAAAATGTCAGCAGTTATGCGGATTTTTTTCCTTTCCCACAACTGCCAGACCAATTCACCACAAATGAGCCGCCAGTCATGTAATAGTATTAGGCGGTAGAAACCACCCTCTACATATTACATCCTGGTTGGAAATGGAATTACTTTCGCCTTGCAGCTCGTCCTCATGGGATAGTCTTGGATAAAGGGCAGTGATTTTCTGGGTGGTCTGTCTTAACATAAAATCCTCCGTTTCCGACAGCCAGCCCCACTATTCCGTATTTTGATTATACCACATGGGGCGGCTGTCTGTATAGCGGCTTCTGCTTCTTTACCGCCCGGTAAAATGACGATTTTTTCTGTGCGGCTTGTAGCGTTAAGGCGAAAGCTGGGCTTTGTGTCCTGCGGCGGCTTCCGCCTCCAGCACTTTCATCATCTTATCGGCTGCGGTGTCGGTGGTATCTTTCTTGAAAAAGCCGGAAACGACAAGGACGGTGTTGCCCATGCGGATCTCTGTCACGCAGTCCGGGCAGCGTTCCGGGGTGGTGTTCTGCTTGTTCTCTGCCATAGGCAACTCCTTTCATTTCATCAATTCTTTCAGCCTGTTCAGCTTGGCTTGCGCCGTTTCACGGCGGAAGTTCTCGCCCGTAAAAAGGATAGGGGCGCACATTTCCAAAAGGCGGTCATAAATCCGGGCGTGGGCGGTGTCCAGCGGATTTTGCAGGCTGTCCAATGTCAGATTGGTGGTAACGATTAAGGGCTTGCGGCTGCGGTAGCGGCTGTCAATCACATTGTAGACCTGTTCTAAACCGTACTCTGTGCCGCGCTCCATTCCAAAATCATCAATGATAAGCAGAGGAAAACGGCAAAGACGCTCGATATACTCGTTGCGCCCCTCAAAGCTGGCGGTCAGGTCATTCAAAATCGCAGAAAAATTCGTCATGCGGACAGCGACTTCCTGCTCCATGAGGGCATTAGCGATACACCCGGCAAAATAGCTTTTTCCTGTGCCGACCTTACCCCATAGCAGATAGCCGATATTTTCCTCGCGCATGGTTTCCCAATGCTCCACATAGAAGTGTGCAATCTCCATTTGCGGGCATTTCCCGTTGTCATTGGTGAAAGTCCATTCCTGCATGGTGGGATTGGTAAATCCCCGGCGTTTCAAGTCCTCTACGGTATCAAGGTGCTTTCTGCGCTGTTCGGCGGCTTCACGCTCCAAACGCTGGGCTTTCTGGCAGTCACATTCTGCCGGGTGGCGGTCACGCCCAAACAGGGCGGCTTGCTTTTCCGGGAAGTAGGCTTCTTTCGGTGTGTGGCACTTGCCGCAGTAAAGCAGCCCGTCCTCGCCCGTGTAGTCCTCCGGCTGCGGGGTATCAGCCGCCATATTCAAAACTCGTTCCGTAAACAGATTACTCATAAGCTCTCGCCCTCCTTGCAGGTGTATTCGGGTATGCCCTGTTTAGGGGCAGCCTTTGCGGTATCGTCTGCCGCCCATCTGCGGATAGTGGCGGCGTGGTTTTTATATTTCTTGCCCGTGGACGCAATATAGCCGGAAAGCCGCTCAATGTAGTACGTCCATTTTTCGGGCAGCTCCGTTTGCAGCTCGGAAAGCTCCGTATCGGTCAGAAATACATTCTCATATCTGCCGTAGCTGCGGGCAGGGGCTTGTCCCTTTAACTCTCCCTCTTTTTCTAACTCTATATCTATCTCTTTCTTTATCTCTATCTCTGGTGGACGAATGTCGGACAAATGTCCGCCATTTGTCCACGGCGGCAAAAGTGCCTTGTTTTCAAGCCTTGCGGCGCGTTTCCGTTCCGCTTCGGTAGAGGATTGACCAATCATTAACTCAATGTCGGTCATATAGAGCAACCCGCAGTCAAGCTGCTCCACAAGCCCTAACTGCTGGAAGATGGCTAATGCCCGTTCCACCGTCCCGATTTGGTGACGGGTCAGCGTGGCTATCATCTGGGCGGTATAGGGGATATGCTCGTCAAGCTGCAATCTGCCGCCATTTTTCAGCGACTTTAAGTACAGCTTCAAGAGGATATTGGAATACAAAATCCCGTCTTTCATGTCCTCCAACAGCACAATGGAATCGCTGTCAAAGAAGTTTTCTTTCAGTTTGAGGTAGTAATATTTTCGGTTATCTGCCATTGGCGGTGTCCTCCCTGTGTCTCCATCTCTTAGAGAAATACCGGGGGCAGAGGACGATAATCGCCCGGAAGCTCTGCTTGCAGCCGTGTGTGCAGCCCCGGCAAAGGTCATTGTAGGTGATACGGTTTCGGTGGTTGAGGAAAAAGCTCCATTCCAACCGCCGCTTTTTGCTCATGCGCGGCATTTCTCGCTCCTTTCTGCCGTTTCCGCTGGTATAAGCGGATAGGTCGGTAAAAATGTAGTTTCTCGGTATCATTTTCGGGGATTTCCTGCGCTGTACGCCCCATTTCAAAGGTGGGCAGTATTGCGGATAGGGTGCAGGGCATATCCCCGTTTTGGTATCGTTTGGGGCGGTTTTTAACGCGCCTGTTCGTGCTTTTTCTGCCTGTCTTTCTCGTCTTGCAGGATTTGGGAAAGGTTGCTTTTCACGGTATGCAGCTCCTTGACACGGGCTTTTTTCTCCCGGTATTCGTTGTAGTGGGCGTTCTTTTCGGCGGTAAGCAGCTCGATTTCCGCTTGCAGGGCTTTATGGCTTGGCAGCTTGGAAACGCCATGCGCCCGGAAATAACGGGTGGCTGCGTCCGCTATGATAAAATCGCTTTCGTGCCGTTCCCGGTAGGTGCTGCGGGCTTTCTCCGTTTTCTGCGCTTTCAGACCGTCACGGGCAGGCTTGGTCTTGGCATAGGCAAGCACCTGTGTCTGAAGCTCCTTTTTCTCCCGGATAGCAGCGTCCAGGGCTTTCAGCTTGGCGGTGCTGTCCTGTAAATCCGCATTGGCGAATACAAGGGCTGCGTCCAGTTCCTCCGGCGAATAGCCGTACTGCCCGTAGGCGGCAACGGTAGCCGCCATTTGTTTCAGATTGTGGATTGCCGCCCAGCGGTCATAGCCCACGCCTTTTCCCTCGGCTCGCTTTGCCGCCCGGTCAACCATGCGCTGAATACCGTCCTTTTCCGGTGTGGTTTGGACAGCTTTTTTGCTCTCCAAACGCTCCTTTATGCTGCGGGGGTATTCGGGTATGGCTGCGGTCTGCTCGGTGGCTCTGTGGGCGTTCTGTTCCAAAAGGGCAAGAACGGCGGCGCGGTCAAAATCATCGCCCAGCTTGCGGGCGGTAATGGGCTTTGTCCTGTCCGGCGTGAGGTAGGATAGCCGCCCTCGGCTCTCATTGACAGTCACGCCCTGTTGCAAGAGAACGGCGGCGAACTCGCCATAGCTTGCGGCAGAGGACAGCGCGGTGCGTATGGCCTGCCGCAATTTTTCCTTGTCTGTTTCAAACTTCGTGGGCTTGGCTGGCTGCTCCTCGGCTGGCAAGGCGGCAGCTTCCTTGTCCAGCTTTGCCTGCCCTTTCCGCTGCGCCCAATACTCACGCTCGGTAATGCGGTTTTTGCTGCCATGCAAAAGGTCGATTTGATAGAGATTTTCCCGGTGGCACAGCTCCATGACTTCGGCTTTGAAGTATTCCATCGCCGCGTCTGTGCAGCGGTGTTTGCACCCGGCGCGGGTGTCTGCCGGTCTGTCCATGTAAGGCAGGAACGGAACTTCCTCTATCCGCAGAGAATTGATAACGATATGCACATGGATATTGCCGCTGTGGTTGTGTCCGTCCGGGTGGGTGCAGACAATGGCTTGGTGTCCGGGAAACTGCTTCCGGCAAAATTCCTCGCCCAACGCCTGCGCCCGGTCTACGGTCAAACCGTTGTCCACCGCGTCCCGTGGGTCAAAGCTGATAATGTAGTGGTGGCTTTTTACATCTTCCCGCTTCTGGTTCTTCCCATAGCGGAGATTGGAGCGCATACAGGCAACGGCAAAATCCTCGTCGCCGCAGTTCAGCGTGGCTATTCGATAGTCCTCCCTGAGCATGAGCCGCCCGTTTTCATCAAGGGTGGGCTTCATGGTAAACTCGTCATGTTCAAAGGTGAGGTACTGCTCGGCTACACCATAGTCCGCATTTTTAGAGCTGATATGTTTGAATGTTGCCAACAGCGTCACCTACCTTTCGCAGGACTTCAAACTTCAAGGCAGCAAGGTCAGAAATGGCGGCGCGGACTTCAACGGACAGGGCGTTGTATGGTGTGCCGTACTCGTTGAGGGCGCGGGCAATCTGATTGAGGTTGCCACCGATTTTTCCGTATTCGGCGGTCAGCCTGCCAACGGCGGACAACAGTTCATCATTGACCGGGGAAACGGTAACGATGGGGCGAATGGTCGCCCGTGTAATGGCTTGCCGGATAAATTCGGCTTGGCTCATGTCATAGTGTTTCAGTCGCTCGGTAAAGTCGGCGTATTCTTCCTCGGTCATGCGGGTTTTGACCACATGGCAGCGGTGGGGCGTGTTGTATTTTTTCTTCAAGCGTTGACCTCCTTTCTCGCCCGACAGGGCGCATGAGCAGGGTTTGGGGAAGGCACTCCCCAACAAGATTTACCAAAGGGGGCAAAACCGCAGATATGCGGATTTTGGCACCGTGGTAGAATCTTGCTCTAAAAAACTACCGCTTTCCTCGGCGGCTCTGGTTTGCGGATATACTGGCTTGCTCCACCAATATAGCGATTGCGGCGGCGTGTTCTGCCCGCTGTTCACCACTACAACGGTGAAAAGGGGGCGTTTTGGCAAACGCAGCGAAAATTTTTTTATTTTCCCTGTCTGCTCCCTACAACAATCTGGCGGTATGGTTTGCCAAAGATTTTTGAAAATGGGCGCAAAAAAAGCAGCAAACCTTTTTCAAGATTTACTGCTTATGTGCCGATGTGATGGGCGGCGGTATTAAATTGTCAGCGGTCAAAGCGGAACTTCAACAGGCTTTCTATCAGTTGCCTGACGATATGCTCCTGCATATCCGTGTTAATCTGTCCGTCCATTTTCGCACAAGAGCGGATATATCCGGCATAATGGGATAGGACGGCGGCAACAGCTTCCGGGTCGCCCTCGCTTGCCTTAACGATTGTCTCATAGGGAAGTAGCTGGCTCATAGGACAAACCCTCCAACTCTGCCCGTAGCCGCCGTAAAATCATCTGAATACGCCGCCCGGTTGTGTTGCCAGCCCGTCCATATCTCCGTCCAATCTCCCTATGCGTCAATCGTTGGAAGTAGTACAAGAAAATGATTTCCTGTTCCATCTGTGATAGTGCGGACAGGGCTGCGGCAAGCTCTGGACTTTCCAAAAGCACCATCTGACCACAGACGAAAAGCGGATAGCTGGTCATGCCGGATTGCTCCGCAAAGTATTTATCTGTGGTACTGAATGGATAGTGTTTTTCTTCTATCAGATACTCAAGCGAGATTTCCCGCTTGCGGCGGCTCCGTATGCTCCGGGCTGCGTCTATGGCAGCGTGGCGAATAACAGTCTTGCAAAAGGCATCGTGTGTATGCCGGATATGTTCTTGATACTTTTCGTGTTCGGTCATGGAAAATCCCCCTTTCTGAATAATGGCAGAGGGCGGCAGCATCTTGTGCTGTCGCCCTCTTGATTACCGAACAGCAAAGACGGGCGGGGCTGTCAACGGCGGCGCGTCTGCGCCGTTCATCTCGACCGTTGACAGGCTCGGCTGGGTTTGCTATTTGTTTAGGATTGTTTTGAACAGGAATTAGTAACCCTCATTAACTACTTCCCAACTGTTATTTACTAACTGTAAAATGATCGTTCGATCAGGCTCCTGCACGATGCCGCCTTTGCTCACGCAGACGGAAAAAGAAATTTCATTTTCTGTCTGGCTCTTTAATTCCAAAGAAACAACTTCAAAGACTGTATTCTCATAATAGGCTCTGGCTGCTTCATCTGCTATTTTCAACTCATCATTGGGTGCTGCTTCTGTAATAGAAATTAAATTGCCAATCGGGGGAGTCGATTCTTGAAAAATGTCCGAGCAGACTATTTGTACCCGCGTACCAATTTTTAATTCCCAATCTTTTTGTTCCTCTGTCAATTCAAACAGCACTTTATCATAGCTTAGTCCTGAATTTTCCTCGACATCAACAAGAATAATGGGAACTAAACTTTCAATCACATTGTCAATGATTGTTCCTGTGAAAGTAATACTATTTGGAATGACAATTTGCTCTGGTTCATTCGGATCTGCTTCTTTGTAATTATCCTCTATAACAGGTGCGGCACCGATTGCTTCGCTATCGGGACGATTTATAAACGTATCTTCTTCGCTGATTTGGTAATCATCAAAGGACGCAAAGAATCTACCGTCGTCTAACAGAGAGATTGTAATTGCCTTTGTTGTAGTTTTTCCGTTTTCAAATGTAATCTCCATGACGATAATATCATTCCGCATTTCCTCCGGCAAAGCTGCAATCGTACTGTCCTCATTGTCAGTCAGTTCCCGAATTGTGGCATTGGGAACCCAGTCAATCAGGAGATAATAGTATTCGCTTTCGTCCTCTCCATAGGAAACCGTAAAGTTTTGAGCCAGGCCAAATTCGTCACGCTTTTCCGTCCAGTCCATAAAATTGATCTGCTGGTTTTTGCAGGAAAAACGGACAGTAGAAATGTCTTTCCCAGAAAGATAGAACATCAGCGGATGCCCTGTCATTTCGCCGCTGTCGCTGATCGTACCTGTGTTGATGACTGCACCGGCCTGCGTAATTTCCTCGTCTGTCCCATGTGCATAGGCAGTTACAACCATACCGCCAAAGGGAGAGAAAATACGAATGCCTCCAGCGAGTATGCACAGCGCGAGAACAGCCGCGATCATTGATCTGCCAAAAGGCTTCTTGAAAAAGCTGACCTTTTTTTCTGCGGCCATATAACTTGCCGCCTCTTGGATGTGCCGGGTGCTGATATTCCCAACACCATCGGAAATATCCTTTCGTGTCATAGGATGTACCCCTCTTTCTTCAAATAGTTTTTCAATCTTTCCCGTGTTCTGGAAAGGCGAACAGATACATTGTTTTTGCTCATGTGCAATCGTTCTGCTATCTCTGAAATCGAATCGGAGTACCAGTATCGCCGTACAAAAATTACCCGGTTCTCCTGATCCAGCGTATCAAGGAACTGATCAAGAGTAGCAGAAAGCTCCTTGGCTGTCAGCTTGTCCTCGACAGTTTCAGAAGAAGCAAGACAGTCCTCCAATTCATCCAATGCAACATCGTAAAAGCTGTTTCGTTTGATCGCTGTATTGGCGTGGTACTTCATAATCGCCAGATTGCGAACGATTCTACAGATATAGGTCAATAGCGGGTTTGGGTTTTGAGGCGGTATCGTATTCCATGCACCCAAATAAGCGTCGTTGACACATTCTTCTGCGTCATGCGAATTGTTCAAAATATTCTTTGCAACCTTGCTGCAAACAGCCCCGTATTTTGTTGATAGCTCCATGATTGCCTGCTCCGAGCGCGCATAGAACAAATCAATAATTTTGCTATCGTCCAATTACATCACCGTCCTTTCCTGCCTCACCCATGTACTATGGATTCGGCTGAAAATCTTACAGAAAAAGAGAAAATTTCTCGAAAAATATTTTTGATAGGCAAAGCGGCGAATTGGCGATTTCCACGCCAGTTCGCCGCTGCTCAAATCATATTTAGTATAGCATACGGCTGTGAGCATTTCTACCAAACCCTTTTGCTCGGAATAGCGATAGGGCGGCTGTCTTTGTCTGTTTTGTTGGTGCTTCTCTATCATACATGAGCATTGGAAGCAGGGTTGTCCTGGCCGTAACCTTCCAGAAGGTTGATAACGCCCCAGATACCAAGACCTGCGCCCAGGGCCACTACGAGAGTCTGCAAAACACCAACTGCGCTGTTGAAAAATTCCATAAAATAATCCTCCTAAAAAATGTTTTTGATTTTGGGTTAAGTTGTTGCGTCAATCTCGTACACATCGAAGGTGTCCGTGGGTTTTACCACGGCACGCTGCTTCTTCATGTACCGTTCCATGTCAAAGACATTTTTAGGGTCGGCGTCGGCCGTGTATCTGTAATTCGGGTGCCGGGTGAGGTCGTACTTGTCCGAAAGGAACGGGCGCACGCCCCGCAGCATGAAGATACACTTGCCGCCGTCCATCACTGCCAATTCGTCCTGGGTCATCAACTCCTTTCCTAATTTTTGATAACTGAGGCCGTGGGAAACCTGGCTGCCCCGGTTTTCGGACTGGTTATAGAGATCAATCGTCTCTTTTCCCAGCAGCTCCGAAATTTCCTTGAGCGTGGATTTCTCCTTGCCTCCCAAAAACAAGGTGCTGTCACAGTTACCGACAATGGTATCTGCCGCATCCTTGTAGATGGTCTTTAACTGGCTCTGCGACTGCAAAATAATAGAAGCCGATATCTCACGGCTTCGGATGGTGGCAATCAGCTTATCGAAGTTCGGTATCTGGCCGATGTTGGCAAACTCGTCCAGGATCAGACGGACATGAACGGGCAGTCGCCCGCCATAGAAGTCATCCGCCTTGTCGCAGAGCAGATTGAAAAGCTGACTATACATGAGGGCGGCCACGAAATTGAAAGTGCTGTCCGTATCCGAAAGGATCACAAACAGCGCCGTCTTTTGGTCGCCCAAGGTATCCAGTTCCAGTTCGTCATATTCCATCAGGTCCCGCAGCTCCTTGATGTCGAAGGGAGCAAGCCGGGCACCGCAGGAAATGAGAATGGATTTTAAGGTCTTGCCGGCAGCCATCTTGAATTTGCGGTACTGCTTGACAGCAAAGTGGTCCGGCTCCCGTTCCTCCAACTGAGAAAAAAGCAGGTCCACCGGGCTTTGATAGGTTTCGTCGTCCTCTCTGGCTTCACTGGCATTGATAAGGTCCAGAAGTGTGATGAAGTTCTTTTCTTCCTCCGTGGCTTCGTACCAGATGTAGCCGATCAGTGCGGAATAATAGAGGCGTTCCGCTTTGACCCAGAAATCTTCCGAAGATTTTTCGCCTTCTCCCTTCGTGTTCATAATCAGGGCGTTCACCAGCTTTAAAATATCTTTCTCTGACCGAATGTAGGCCAGTGGGTTGTATTTCATGGATTTTCGGAAGTTTATCAGGTTGAGGCACTTGATACGGTATTTCTTCCGTTCCAGGAAAGTGCCGATCTCCGGCAGCAAGGTCCCTTTCGGATCGGTGCAGACATAGGACGAATGGGCTTGCAGCAGAGACGGCTTGCAGAAGAACCGCGTCTTGCCGCTGCCGGAACCGCCGATCACCAGAATGTTTTTGTTTCTGGCATACTTCGGCTGCTTTGGACGGCTCGCCATCGTGATCCGCTCCGTCTGCGTCATAGGGATGTTCTGGAAAAAGTCCTTGTCCATGTAGGGAGCGATATCTACCGCCGTACCCCAACGAGCAGAACCATACTCGATTCCGTGGCGGTATTTCTTAGCGTTTTTGCCTTTCAGGTAGACCGCCATGCGAAGGACCACCGCACCGGCTATGCCGATCAGCAGGTCCGTGGGATGGAAACTGAGCCACGGGGAGGAAAGCGCTGCCGTGAAGCCGTCCCCAATGGAGAGCAGCTTGCCGGAGAGGTCAGAACCGGGCGCAAGCCGGAAAGCCTGTGCCAGCTTATCGAAGGGATACACAAACAGAAGATACGGAAGGTTCAGCAAAAACAGTTTTTTCACGGTCATCTCTGCACGCTCCGATCTTTGACCTTTACTTTCTCCCGGTCAATGGTACGGTGTTCCGTTTTCTCTGCCGCCTGTTCCTTCGCCTGGGTCAGCCGATCCCGGATGGAGGGCTTTTCCTCCCGACTCATTTTGCGGCTGGCAAACTCCTGAAACGCCGCTGTGATGGCATCCGCATCCCGGCTTTTGAAAAAGACCAGGTAACGGGGCTGCTCTGCGGCGGTGTCCTTTTTCAAGGCAAAATCCACATGGTATTTCTTCGCCACGTGGGAGAAAGCCTTGATATTCTTGTTGCTGATCTCGATATTGGCAAGACCGGCGTTCTGGCTGGCAAGCTGTTTAAGGCTCTGCCTGCCGCGGTAGATTTTGGGCTTCTGGTTTTTCTGGATTTCCTCCAGAAATTTTTTGACGGTCTTTTCAAAGACCTGCTCGCTTAGCTTGGCTCCGTCAACAATGAGCGTCACGGCACCTCGCGTTACTTCCTCCTGCATTTAGCCTTGCCCCCTTTGCCCGTCCCCGTACATATCGTGCTGCACCAGGGAAGAATAGTAGCTGTTGATGGTGGTCGGGGCGTTATACAGCGCCGCCAGAAGATATTTCTTGATATTGCGGACATAGGTGGTATTGTCCTTCATGCAGTCCATAACATACTGAACATGGGAACTGTCCAGCTTCATAAACCGGGACTTTACCACCTCTGCCGGATAATCATCTCCGGCAATGCGGATGACTTTGCGGGCAGAACATACGGTATCCACGATCAGGTCAACGATCTCGTCAAGCTGCTCACGGTCGATATGGCTGTCCTGCACCAGATAGCTGTACTCGATGTTGTCCAAAATCACTTCACGATAACATTCTCTGGCTCCCATCCGATCCGTTCCCATCCTTGCCCCTGCGGGGGTAGGGGGATTTGATGGGATAGGATTTGATATCTCCGTACTTGATAAATCAGTCTTTGTTTGATTAGTATTTAATTGTGCGGGGTTTTCCGTACACGGTTCCGCCGTATCCGGGACACCCATATCCGGGTTTTCCGTATATGGCTTTGCCGTACCCGGTAAAGGCGTACCTGGGCTTGACGGCGGCTCGCACTGAGGCATTTCGTAAATGACATACTCGGTATCCGTGATCTTGCCTTTTTCGTCCCGAAGCTGGGTGCGCCGGATATACCCGTGGTTTTCCAGCTCCTTCAATGCCGCCCCGATGCTGTCCACACCTTCCCGGCAGATCGCCGCAAGACCTCTGGTGGTGTAATTCCACTCGTCAGGGAGCGACAACATCATGGACAGCAGCCCCTTGGATTTCAGGGTCAGCGTCCGATCTTTCAAGTGATGGTTCGACATGACCGTATAATCACGGGTCTTTTCAATACGAAAAACAGCCATCTTCGCACCTCCTTTCTGTGAAAATAAAAAGTGTTGATTTTGAGTGGTTTATCCGGCTGTATGCCTCCGTAGCCTCCCGCATGGGAAAACATCCACGTCCTGTCCAGAACGCAAGCCACAGAGGAAGAAACAGAAGATTTTCCGCTGATTTTGATACATTTTGGGGGCGGCTACCTCTCACGGTCTTTATGGTCATAGTGGAGATCGCCGGAAAGCACCTTCGCATGATTGCGGATTTTGATGTGCCCCTTTTCCTGATTCTCCAAAGCCTTGCTGTATCCGGCGTCAGTCAGGAACAGGCGCATTTTCTCACCCTTCCAGCCAACAGGCGAGTCATGGGTAAGAACATCAAAGACGATCATGTGTCTGGTTGCCGGGTCGAAACGCTCCAAAGCCATAATGTCATGGCCGGATAACTTCTGCGCCCCGGATCGTTGCCTGGCTTCTGCCAGCATTTCCCCGATGGTGCGGGCTTTCTCCGGCAGACGGTATCCGGTCTGCACCTTGCGGATCAAATCCATGCACTCCTGATCCGACAGGGGGCGGAGCTTGTCCAGAAGGCCTTCCGCCGTTTCTTTCGTTGCCGGGTTCGGCGCATAGCGCCATGTCATGTAAATCTCATTCAGGGCAGCGTTCTGATTGGTACTTTCAATCTGAAACACCATCCTCATTTCTGCTTCTGTCAGTTTCATCTCCAGCCTCCTTCAAAATGGGTATAAAAAAACGCCATAGGTTTTTTGAGCCTACGGCGTTTCTTGCGATATTCACAATTCCAAACTTTCCAGCCACTCGTCAAAAGATTTCTTGGAAACGCGGATTGCATTTCCTATGCGGACGATCCTGAACTCCTCCTGCTTGACGAGCTGATATGCGGTTGTGCGGCCGATGTTGAGCATGGCTGCAATCTGTTCTACGGTGTATGTGCGCGGTTCCGGCAGTGACTTTTTCTCTTTCTTGTCCATAGTAACCTCCATGTATTTGCCTTGTCATTTTGACTAAGGGAGTGAAGAATGGCAGTAGCAATCGGCTTTGGCTGGGTGTCCTCTTGCTAAGAATTTGCTAATAGGACCACCCAACGGACACATAAAACTGCGTCAGAATAGGTGTTTTGCACCATAAAGTTCGTTTACTACAAGTCATTCTGCGTAAGGGATGATATTGGAAGTTACATCCGAACCGTGTATCACATGGTAAGCCATACTCCTAAGCGTGGGGTCGGAGGTTCAAATCCTCTTATGGACGCCAGTGAACAACGCCGAAAGCCTTTGTTTTCAAGGGTTTTCGGCTTTTCTTATATAAAAAGCTGCGAAAAATCTCTTTCACTGTATGAGATAAAATTCTACTCCAAAATTTGATTTTTGACAACCCCTCCAGAATCGAACGGTTGTTATAAGACAAAATCGCCAGCTAATTTTTAGCAGAAAACGGGCTGTTCTTGCTAATGAAAATGCCCTTCCTGCTAATCAGCCCCAAAATCGTGCCAAAAATCCAGCTAATCAAAAAAGGCGGATGTTTTGAGTACCATGCAGTTATAGCAGATAAAATTAAATATCGTTATGTACATAGAGCGTCTATTTGCCCCGCATTAGGGATGGATAGGCGCTCTTTTTTTATGCCCAAAACCATGGGCAAATACAAGAGATTGGAGGTGTTTCATTTGAGCAAGCCTGTTTATACCGCAGACAAGCCGAGCGATTGCCATTATTGCTACTACTGGACGAATGGCAGAAAGGGCTGCCGTCTGGGTAGAAATAATTGCTACTACTTAATCTCTTTGCCACCGAAACCCAAGTCGGAATGTGATGGCTGTCCCTATGGGCGAGATCACCCGTGCATTGGTTGGTGTACGAAGAAGGTTATGCGTGAAGTGGGGCTTCGTTGATATGGATGCGTATGAACAGGAATACCGCTTCTGCTTTTTTGCCCGATAGACTCTCGTCGATTTTGTGAAATAGCCGTTGCAAACGGTATACTGCAATGCTATAATTTCAACGTAAAATTAGTGGATATTCAGACGTTATGCAATAAAGTACAACAGAACGCAAATTATGTGGTATTCTCTGCATTTTACGTCTTGTTTTTTGTTAATATGCGCTGTTCATCAGTGCTTTGACTGGTTGATAGCGTTAAATAGGAGGAGAAATCAATATGAAAAAACGAATCCTATCAGGGTTGTTAGTAGCGGCAATGCTACTCGCATCATTGCCAACAGCCGCATTTGCGGCGGATGATACGAATGTTGAAGCACCTGACACCGGTGAAACCCAAACGATCCTACCTCAATCAGAGGAGGATGCGGAGCAGTCGACTGTCACCGCGCCAAGCTATGAAGTATCATTGCCAACAGCCGCATTTGCGGCGGATGATACGAATGCTGAAGCACCTGACACCGGTGAAACCCAAACGATCCTACCTAAATCAGAGGAGAATGCGGAGCAGTCGACTGTCACCGCGCCAAGCTATGAAGTATCATTGCCAACAGCCGCATTTGCGGCGGATGATACGAATGCTGAAGCACCTGACACCGGTGAAACCCAAACGATCCTACCTCAATCAGAGGAGGATGCGGAGCAGTCGACTGTCACCGCGCCAAGCTATGAAGTATCTACTACAGCTGAACTCAGCACCGTATTGACAAACATTGCGGCAAGCACCGAGGATGAAGCGACCATTGTGCTGAAAGCGGACATAACGCTTTCCAACGACGCTACAAGCGGATATATTTCATTTGGTGCGAATGGCAAGCATATTACTGTGAAAAGCGACGAGGGAGAAATGAAGAAGCTCTCCTTTCCTTCTTATGGTGTTCTGACCGGTGACTGCACCTTTGATAATGTCAATGTGACCGGCAGCAGACTGTTCTGTAACGGTTACCGGACGATTTTCACCGAAAACGGTCAGATCCATTTGAACGAAACGCTCTACGGCGGCGGCTACCAAACAACAGTAGCCAGCACCTATGTGGTGATTGCGGCAAGCGGTTATATCAACCCGACTTCTTATAGCGGTCTGCACGATGTGATCGGCGGCTCCTATCAAGGCTCCGTTGAGGGCGATACCTATTTGGAAATCACGGGCGATATTCAAATGCAGGGCGGCAACCACCTGAACCCCGGCTGTATGAAGGGCGACGGAACCAGCGGCGACGGCGCGGGTGTGTCAAATGTCTATGTTGGCGGCAATGCTACGCTGATTTATGACAACAAAAGTAGTACCGCGTTTCCTGCAATTGAAGGCACATACGGCTGCGAAATGAAGGGGGATGTCACTCTGGATGTTCGTGCAGGCTGTGTAGCGGGCATTGTCGGTACGGAGGCGCCGCTGGAGGAATCCATCATTCGCGGTAATTTGCATATCATTGCAGGTAATCCTGCTTATGAGAATACCAATCGGATTCTGCGGTTAGGTTCCAACTGGCCGATTGTCGGCGCAGGCAATAGCTATGCTCTCTATCCAGGCGTTGAGGGCAATTATACGGTAGACGGCAACATTACGATCGACACCTATGAAAATGCATGGGCATGGGACAAAGGAACGACACCCGACTCGTATGATCTGCCGGAAATCTACGGAGCCTTGCGCGGTAACGTAGGCGGCAATATTACGATCAACGCCCACGGCTCTCATGTACAGAACATTTTCGGTGCAAGCGATTCGGTTGTTCAGGGTTCAGTTACGGTCAATGCAACCGATGTTGAACTGAAAAATAGTGAGTATAATACTGAATACGACGAGGGATATATTTTCGGTCTGTGGGAAAGAGGCGTCCCGGCTACTGCCAACGGTCCTGTAACTGTAACGGTAAACGGCGGTGATGTGGGCCTTGTGATGGCTACCGATCAAGAAACTGTACCGGCGGGGTCTTCCATTAATGTCACCGGAAAGCCGAAAATCCGCACCGGTATCCGCGGAACGCAGGCAAGCTCCTACTCGACCGAATTCCCGGTTGCCAATGTGTATGCCTGTGAGGCCACTATTCCATTCATTAAAATGATGTCCCAGGTCAACATCACCAACAATTCCAATGTAACTGCCCACATTATGAGCAGCAATGCGGGTCTGATGGTAGAGGAAGGCAGCAGCCTGACAACGGATAACGGTCAGGTCTGGATTTGGGGCGATACTGTCATTAACGGCACCTGGGAGCAGCTGCACAGCCAGACCGCCAATTACAACGATATTTTTGTCAACGGCGCAACGCAGATTGGCTCCAACGGCCACCTGATCAATCACGGCACAAGCAACCTGAAGGGTGCTGTGACCAACGATGGTGTAATGGCGCTGATGGGATCGGCTTATTTGCAGAATGATTACACCGCCACCAACGGCGAACTGCGGCTGCCGACAATCGCACCCGGTGCAAACTACGATACCGGTACGATTCCTGTACAAATCAAGGGCCTTTCCACCGGTACCACCACGGTCAACACGGTGGACCCCGCTGACTGGCAGACTCTGAAAAAGCCTGCACTTGGTGACAACTACATTCTTTCCAAGAAAAACACCGATTCCCCCGCACAGAATGTGTTTGTATTGGGCAATGCCGATGCCGTGGGAGACGGCTGGTTCCTCAAGCGCATGGCCGATGCCGATGGCTCGAACGATTACTATATGTGGCAGGTGGCAAGCGGTATCCGCGTTATCTTCGATAAGAACGGCGGCGACACCGAAGCCTCTCCGCGTATTATGTCGCAGGAGAAGGTTGCAGGCAGTGCAAACCATTTTGACCTGCCGACGACCAATCCGACCCGTACCGGCTACCTGTTCAATGGCTGGAACACCAAGGCGGACGGTACAGGCGATGCCTTTACCGCTACGACCGATGTCAAAAATAATATGACGGTTTACGCCCAGTGGAAGCCGGATGAAGCGTATGCCGCCGTTAAAATCGCACCGATGAACCTGACGGTTTATGTCGGCGGTGACGGCTATCACGGCGTGATCGGTCAAGATGGCAAGTTTGCTGCGAATGATCTGCCGGAGATCGGTTTCTATATCACTCTGCCGGACGATATTAACACAATGCTCGGCGGTACAGACGAAACCCCGGTTGATTTGAGCGGCAAACTACGACTGACCTCTGACGACGACAACGGTACAATGCGCAGCTGGAGTCTGGAGCTGTACAGCGATGAAAGCAAGAGCCATGTTAGGGAGAACGGACGTCGGGTCTATATCTACAAGCTCCGCCAGATCGACGACGGCGAGGAGAACGTCCCCCGCGTACAGTTCACCCGTGCGGACGGCTCGGTCATGGCTGACTCGAAGTTTCAGGCGCTGCTCACCGACCAGTTCCGCAACTACAAGATCAGCGTGTATCAGGGTCTGCTGGATGAACAGATATACAAGGCGACTTTAACCGCGGATGGCCAGACCTTCACCCTTCCAATCAAGCTGGGCACTGGCACGCTGAAGGTCCGCGGCAACAATGATATGACTTATCGTGCTATCGAGAACAACACGCTTCCAAGCGTTAATCCGCAGGAAAAGGATATCATGCTTGTCAGCACTGCACAGACAGACACGCAGTATTATATCAATAACAGCGGTATCAGCGCATCCTCTGACGGTGTAAAACTGATGGTCGATCACAGTCTGGATGATGCACTTTTAAGTGCGTACATCAATCGAACCTCCAACACCGAAGGCAAGTATTCATATCAGTTCCGCTATCTCGATCTGGTTGATACCTCAGACGGCAATATCTACGTTACCATGGGTGCTGGTCAGAAAATGAACCTGTACTGGCCGGTCCCCAGCGATGCAAAGTCAAACTCTGAGTTCCATATCATCCACTTTAAGGGCATCGACCGCGACAGTGACGCTGATGTGAATGAACTTTTGACCACTCGTATTCCGGAGAAACTGACATGTGAAACGGTTACAATCGGCGGACAGAAATTCGTTAAGTTCGCAGTTGACTCCTTCTCTCCGTTCGCACTGCTATATGAAAAGGATACGTCTACGCCAACTCAACCGTCCGGCGGCGGAGGCATCAGCGACGGTAAAACCGCTGTGGCAGCCTTTACCAACACCAAGGATAGCGATGCACCGGAGCAGCCGGTCAATCCGCCCAAGACGGGAGATACCATGAACCTGGGATTGTGGATTTCCTTGATGGGACTTTCTCTGGCAGGATTGTTTATATCCCTGGTTGTTGTGAAAAAGAACAGCTATCACGGCAAACGGACGAAATAAGCCAAAGCAGGCTGGGATATTCCCAGCCTCAGACTGTAGACAAAACGCTTTTGGTCAGCACTCCAGAAGCGTTTTTCTTGTTTTCGGTTCAAAAAGTGTGTACTTGATCAATAATAAACACTTTTGGGCTCCCCTTTTTCCCTTCCTGGCTATCATCTTTGCCAGTTTTTTCAGATTCATGCAGGCAAACGTAAGCCCGACTTTCATTTCCATCCGGGCTTTTCCTATCATCTGTGTATAGCGGAATCCGTGGTTTTCTTTTGCTGTTCCGAAGAGGCGCTCTACGGTCTCTTTCCGTTGCGCATACACTTCCTTCATCCCAATCGTATGCCGGATATCATCACACTTTTCCATGTACGGCTCCCAGATATGCCGGGTCACTACCTTCACATGATCCCTGCTTTCTGTGCACTGCTTCAGATATGGACATCCTTCACAGACGATTCCGCAGCTCTTGTATTCCCGGTATCCGGAACGGTTCGTCGTATGATAAGCCAGCACCTGATCATTCGGGCATACATAGCAGTCAAAATATTCATCATACACATACTCGGCTTTTTTGAAAAAACCATCTTTGGTCATGGGGCGTTTATACAGTAGAAGAGGTGTGATACCATCATCCAGAAGTAACTTTGCTATCGCTGGTGTTTTGTATCCTGCATCGGCTACCAGTGTCTGAATGCCAATGTCTGATGTTGTATAAATAAAGTTGACACCTTATTCTCAAGGAATTCATGTATAATAAAAGAGAATAAGGAGGAACTCTC